>DATGHL010000020.1 GCA_035308025.1 Candidatus Binataceae bacterium | reverse complement strand
CTCGCATTTTTCGCGGGCCTCAGCCGGCATCTTCTTCTGCCGCAGCTTCTCTTCGAGTTCCTGGATTTCGTTTTTGAACTCGTCCTTTTCGCCCAGCTCCTTCTGAATCGCGCGCATCTGCTCGTTGAGGTAGTACTCCTTCTGGGTCTTCTCCATCTGCTTCTTGACCCGCGAGCGGATGCGTTTCTCGACCTCCAGGATTTCCAGTTCCGAGCGCATGTAGCCGAGGATGCGTTCGAGCCGCTCGGCGGGATTGACGCACTCGAGCAGCGCCTGCTTGTCTTCGAGCTTGATGCCGAGGTGGCCGACCAGCTTGTCGGCCAGGAAAGCCGGGTCGTCGACCGCGGCGATCGAGGTGACCATCTCGGGCGGAATTTTCTTGTTCAGGCGGACGTAGTTGTCGAAGGTGGTGTTGACCGAGCGCATCAAGGCCTCGACCTCGGTGCTGCGTTCATTGGTCTCTTCGATTTCCTCGACCTCGACCTGGAAGAAGTCCTCTTGCGCGACGTAGCGCTTGACGCGCGCGCGCTTTTTGCCTTCGAGCAGCGCCTTGACCGTGCCGTCGGGGAGGCGCAGAAGCTGCACCACAATCCCCAAAGTCCCGACCGTGTAGATGTCGTCGGGGCCCGGCTCAGAGACGCGGGCGTCCTTTTGCGCGACCAGCAGAATCGGCCGCTTGTTCGTTTCCGCGGCCTCCAGCGCTTTGATGGACTTTTGGCGCCCGACAAAAATCGGGTAAACCTCGTGAGGAAAAACGATTAGCTCGCGTAGTGGCAACAGCGGAACGATTTCACTCGCGGCATCACGATTATCTTTCTTATCGTTGCGGAAGAGCATTTCCGTTTATTCAGTCTCCTGCGCCTAAGCGGTCTCAGCGGTTTTCTGATAAACCAGCAAAGGTTGCTCCTTCTGGGTGACAACCTCCTCTGAAATCATGACCTCCTTGATATTCGGCTGCGATGGAATCTCGTACATCAGGTCCACCATGATGCTTTCCATGATGGCCCGCAATCCACGCGCACCCGATTTGCGTTTGAGCGCTTCGCGCGCGATTGCGCGCAATGCGCCCTGCGTAAATTTGAGATGGACATTCTCCATATCAAACAGCTTCTGATACTGGCGCACCAGGGCGTTCTTCGGTTCGGTCAGGATACGCACCAAGGCTTCCTCGTCGAGTTCGCCGAGCGTCGCGATCACCGGCAAGCGCCCGACGAATTCGGGAATCAGGCCGAACTTGAGCAAGTCCTCGGGCTGCACCTCGCTCAGCAATTCGGAAACCGAGCGCGGATCGCGACTGGAGAGATCGGCCCGGAAGCCCATCGTTTTGCCCGAGATCCGCCGGCGAATCAGGTCGTCAAGGCCGACGAAGGCGCCACCGCAGATGAAGAGGATGTTAGTGGTATCGACCTGGAGGAATTCCTGCTGCGGATGCTTGCGGCCGCCCTTGGGCGGGACACTCGCCATCGTACCCTCGACAATCTTGAGCAGCGCTTGCTGCACCCCCTCACCGGAGACATCGCGAGTGATCGACGGGTTGTCGCTCTTGCGCGCGATCTTGTCGATTTCGTCGATGTAAACGATGCCGCGCTGGCAACGCTCAATGTCGTAATCGGCGTTCTGCAGCAGCGACAGGATGATGTTCTCGACGTCCTCGCCGACGTAGCCGGCCTCGGTCAGCGAGGTGGCGTCGGCGATGGTGAAGGGCACCTGCAGAAAGCGCGCGAGCGTCTGCGCGAGCAGCGTCTTGCCGACGCCGGTTGGTCCAATCAGCAGGATGTTCGATTTTTGCAGCTCGACGTCGCCGGTGACCGACTGCGAATCGATGCGCTTATAGTGGTTGTGGACCGCGACCGAGAGAATCTTCTTGGCCCGCTCCTGGCCGATCACGTACTGATCGAGAACCCGCTTGATCTCGGCGGGTTTGGGCACCGCCGAACTCTGGCTGAAGGCTTCTTCGTTATCGGTCTCCTCCGCAATGATGTCGTTGCAGAGGTCAATGCACTCGTCGCAAATGTAAACCGTCGGGCCGGCTATGAGCTTGCGCACCTCGTCCTGGCTTTTGCCGCAAAAGGAACAGACGAGGTTACCCGAGCGGTCGTCATGCTTGGCCATAGTGGCTCCCGCGCTTCACTTGGAGGGCCTGCGGCTAACGATTACCTGATCAATCAGGCCATATTCAACCGCTTGCTCCGGCGTTAAAAAATAATCGCGGTCGGTGTCTTTTTCTATTTTGCGCAAGTTCTGCCCGCTGTGCTGGACAACGATATTATTGAGCTCCTCGCGGACGCGGATAATCTCGCGCGCCTGGATCTCGATATCGGTGGCCTGACCCTGCGCGCCGCCGAGCGGCTGATGCATCATGATGCGCGAATGCGGCAGCGCGTAGCGATGACCCTTCGCGCCGGCGAGCAGCAACACCGCCGCCATGCTCGCGGCCTGCCCTAGGCAGAGCGTCGAGACCCCCGGCTTGATAAACTGCATCGTGTCGTAAATGGCGAGTCCCGCAGTCACCGAGCCGCCGGGCGAATTGATGTAGAAGTTAATCTCTTTTTCCGGGTCTTCCGATTCGAGGAAGAGGAACTGCGCAGTTACCAAATTGGCGACGTCGTCGTTGATCGGGTAGCCGAGAAAGACGATGCGGTCTTTGAGCAGGCGCGAGTAGATGTCGTAGGCACGCTCGCCGCGTCCCGTCTGCTCGACCACCATCGGAACCAGACTGCTCATTCACTCCTCGGGATTCCCGAACGACACAGCATCGGGCGCGGCTACTCCGTAACAAAATTCTAACCACTTTACCGAACAGCGGCAACTAAAATGTCCGGCGGCGCGCATCTGTGGACTGCGCAGTCGCGCGTAGCCTGCTATTGGCGATTCAGAACGCGCACGCGCGGCAACGAATTCGGCGAGAGCGCGGCGCGTGGGCTTATGACGCATCGGGCTCGCCGGCGGCAGAGGCCTCAGCAGACGGCGGAACTTGCGCCGGCGTCTCGCCCTGCGCGCGCTGCATCAGGAGATCGAGCGTCTTCTCGCGGCGCATCACCTGCTTGAGCGCCTCGCGATTTTCCTCGCTGCGATAAAATTCGGCGACCTGCTCGCGCTGCTTGCCGGCGCTGCGCGTGACTATCGCGCCGACGCGCTCGGCGACCTCATCGTCGGACACCTCGACGTTTTCCTGGCCCGCGATTGCGTCGACGATGAGCGCACTGCGGGCGCGCTTCTCAGCCCGTCCCTTGGTCTCATCGGGGTTCTCGGTGGCCCGCTGATGCGCCGCCTCGTGCGGGATGCCCGCGGCTTCGAGCGCGTTGGCGGTCTCAGCCTCGAGTGTGCGCTGTTCGCGTGCGACCAGCGACTCCGGCAGCTCGATCGGATTGCGTTCGATGATCAGATCGATCAGCCCCTGACGGGCGCGCTGCTCAGCCTGCTGATGCGCGTGGGCTTCGAGGTCTTTGCGGATGGCGGCGCGCAGCTCGTCGAGGTTCTGGAATTCGCCCTGGTCCTTGGCGAACTCGTCGTCGAGCGCGGGCAGCACCCGCTCGTAGATGTCCTTGACCGTCGCGCGCCACTCGACGGTTTTGCCGGCCACCTCTTTTTCGAAGTAATCGGCGGGATAGCTGCGCTCGCGGCGGATTTCGACGCCGGTCGCCGCGCCGCGCAGAATCTCGTCGAGCCCATGCGCGGGTTCGCCCGGATTCACCCGGACGATGCGATCCTCGAATTTGGTTTCCGTCACCGGCTTGCCGTCGTCGAAGGCCTCGAAGCTGGCGACAATAAAGTCGCCGTCGGCAACGATGCTGCGCCCTTCGACTTTTTTCAGCGTACCATGACGTTCGCGCAGGCGTTCGAGCGCTAAGGCGACTTCGTCCTCGGCGACCGCGACGGTGGGCTGCTGCACCTTGAGATCCTGGTAATCCTTGACGACGATCTCGGGCTTGAGATCGAAGATTGCGCTAAAACGAAGCTGGGCCTTCTTGAGATCGCTCTCTTCAGTGACGATCTCCGGCTGCACGATCGGCGTGAGCGCGTGCTCTTCGAGCGCCTTGCCGGTGTACTCCTTGATCAGCTTCTGGATGACGTCACCGCGCACCTGATCGCCGAAGAAGCGTTCCAGGAGCGGGCGCGGCGCATGGCCGGGACGAAAGCCGCGCAACTGCACCGAGCGCCGTAGTTCGTTGTAACTCCGATCGAGCTCGCTGTTGATCTCGCGGGCTTCGAGTTCGATGGTCAACTTGCGCCGCAGCGCCGATGGGGTCTCGATATTGACGTTCATGATGAGCAATCAAGTAAACACGTGCGGTCTCAGGCGATCAACCGGTTGGCGGATAATCGACGACGCCGCGGACTGCCGCGCAAGCGGCGCTACCGCCGAAACTGCTCCCGTAAATCGGTGTCGCAGCCGCGACTATCCGCGTTCAATGAACGGGCTGGACTTCGGGGGCCGGAAAACCTACACTCCCCGCCGTAACCCGGCCTTGCGGCGCGGGCATTTTTTTGGCAACAGTGAGGCGGCAAAAGGGGTTCCTGGCCGCACTCAGTCTGTAGATCAACAGATCAACTCAAGGGAGACATTACTCGATGAGCGAAGCAAAAATTATTTTGCCCGCGTTGACTTCAAACCAGCTCTACATCCTGTGGGGAGTCTTGATCTCGGCCTTTATCGCGATCGGCTATGGGCTGGTGTTGGTGCGCACCGTACTAGCCGCGGACCCGGGGCCCAAGTCGATGACCGACGTAGCCGACGCGGTTTACACCGGTTCGATGGCTTACCTTAGCCGTCAGGTCAAGACCATGGTCTTCTTTGTCATCGCGATCGGGGTCGGACTGTTCTTCATGTACCGCAACGTCTATCCGGACCGACTCGACCTCTCGCTCGGGATCGCGATCGCGTTCGTGCTCGGCGTCAGCGCCTCCTACGGCGCGGGCTTCGTCGGGATGTGGTTGGCGGTCAAGGGTAACGTACGCAGCGCCAACGCGGCATTGACCAGTTTCAAGGACGCTATGGAGTTGGCCTTCAAGGCGGGCGGCGTCTCCGGTATGTTTACCGTCGGCCTCGGTCTGCTTGGCGCCACCGTCATCTTTCTGATCTATCAGCAGGACGCGATGAAGGTGCTGGTCGGTTTTGGCTTCGGCGGTTCGCTGGCCGCGCTCTTCATGCGCGTCGGCGGCGGCATCTTCACCAAAGCTGCGGACGTCGGCGGCGATCTCGTCGGCAAGATCGAGGCCGGCATCCCTGAGGACGACCCGCGCAACGCGGCGACGATCGCGGATAATGTCGGCGATAACGTCGGCGATTGCGCCGGCATGGCGGCCGACGTCTTCGAGTCGTACGAGGTGACGCTGGTCGCCGCGATCATCCTGGCGGCCTACGCCGTGAGCGACGCCGATTTCGTCAAGCTCTACGGCGCGGGCGCCGGCGCATTTGCGATGAAGCTAATTGTCTTTGCCCTGATTCTGCGCGCGGTCGGCGTCTTCTCCTCGATCGTCGGCATCATGGCGGTCAAGGCCCCCGTCGGCAAGATGGAAGATCCGATGAAGCCAATCAACCGCGGTTACTATACCTCGGCGATTGTGTCGGTCATCGGCTTCTTTATCGTCAACTACTTCTACATGACCGATCCGACGACCGGGCAGCCCGACTGGCGCTTCGCCATCACGGCGACGCTCGGGATAGTGCTGGCCGTTACTACGCTCTGGCTGACCAATTACTTCACCCATCCCGACAGCGGCCCGGTGATTGAGACGGCAAACTCCGCACGCACCGGCCCGGCGACTCTGATCATTTCCGGCATCGGCGAGGGCATGGAGTCGTCAACCTGGGCGGCGATGCTGATTGTGCTCGCGATCCTCGGCGCGATGGCGATCTTCCACGAATCGCTGGCGCTGCAATTCTACGGTATCGCGCTGACCGGCCTCGGCCTGCTGACCACGACCGGCTTCATCCTCGCGATGGATACTTACGGTCCGATCACGGATAACGCCCACGGCATTTTCGAGATGGGCGGTGTCCACCAGGAAGAGGCTTCGCGCGTACTTTCTTGGATGGACGCGATCGGCAATACCACCAAGGCGCTGACCAAAGGTCTAGCGATTGCAACTGCGGTTCTCGCCGCGGTGTCGCTCTTCCGGTCGTTCATCGACGAGGCCTCGCTGGGCTCGATGGGTGTTCAGATCAACGCGCCGGTGGTTTTCGTCGGTTTGTTGATCGGTGCGGCAGTGCCGTTTCTGTTCAGCTCGTTCGCGATCAAGGCGGTGGGCCGCTCGGCCTATCAGGTGGTGTTTGAAGTGCGCCGCCAGTTCCGCGAGCATCCGGGCATCATGCTCGGCACCGAGCTGCCTGACTACGGGCGGTGCGTCGATATCGTCACTGCTTCGGCGCAAAAGGAATTGCTCAGTCCGGCGATTCTGGCAATCTTCGCGCCGCTGCTGGTGGGCTTCGGTCTGGGCGCAAGCGCCCTCGGCGGATTTCTCGGCGGCACGATTCTGAGCGGCCAGTTGCTCGCAGTGTTTATGTCGAACGCGGGCGCCAACTGGGATAACGCCAAGAAAAAGGTCGAAGACGGCTATCTCGGCGGCAAAGGCACGGACGTGCATAAGGCCACCATCGTCGGCGACACAGTCGGCGATCCCTTCAAGGATACGGCCGGTCCGGCGCTGAATCCGATGATCAAAGTGATGAACCTGGTCGGGATCCTGGCGGCGCCGTTCGTGGTCAGTGAAACTCCGACCACGCAGATAAGCGTGACGGTGTTCGCGCTGATCGCGCTCGCGATCGCGGTCATCCTGTCGAAACGCGGCTCGATCGCCGAAGAAGACGCGCTGGCGCAGGCCAAGGTCGCCGCGTAAGCCTCATTCGTTCTACCGAACTACAACGGCCGCGCATCTCGACGATGCGCGGCCGTTTATTTTTCGCCGTAACTTGTGAGAGAGATCGCGCGAGCCTCGTAACCCTATTCTGCTTGCGACGACAACCAGGGTTCAGGCAACTGTGCACATGAATTTAGCGATTTCCTCAATTGCACACGCCAGGTTTTGCGCTTCGCTGCGGCCGGAGCTGACGCGCGGCTTGAACGAGTGATCACCGTCTTCGATCCACTTGACGCGGAGCCGCGCCGAGAGTTTGTAGCCGCCGACATCCTTGAGGCTGCCGAAGATGTCGCGCGTACCTTGCAGGATCAGCGCCGGAGTGCGTAGCGCTGCGAGATGCTTCACCCGGGCCCGCTCGGGTTTGCCCGGCGGATGGAACGGGTAGCCTAGGCAGACGAGGCCGCGCACACTCATCTCGTCGGCGACCATGCTGGCGATCCGTCCGCCCATCGACTTGCCGCCGATCACGAGCCGCGAGCCGCCGCCGAGGCGGGTAATCGCGTCGCGCCACGACTGCATCAGAATCGGCTCGCGATCGGGGGCGCCGCGTTTGCCGGAATCGCGCCGCGCCCGCATGTAAGGAAACTCGAAGCGCGCGACCCGCAGTCCGGTCGCGGCCAGCCCGGCCGCGATCGTATTCATAAACGGCGAGTCCATCGGGGCGCCGGCGCCATGTGCCAGCACGATCGTCAACGATGCCCGCGCGGGACCGTCAATCAGGAAATCGATTTCTGCGTTGAGCGTCTTCATTTCTATCGATTCGCGGGAGGCGCGAGACTCGAAACCCCAACGCGCCGGCGTGTATTCTTGGCGGATGGCCTTAAAGAAGCAAAGCCAGCTCGTTCCGGTCACGGCCGGAAGCACTCCACTAATCGCCCAGATGGCCGAGGACGATCGTTATTTCAGCGACGTCTATCATCATCTGCTGACCTCCTCATGGCCGTTGCTGCTATTGCAGATTTCCGCGGCGTTCTTCGCCGCTAACGCGCTGTTCGCGCTCGTTTATCTGCTCGATGGCGGCATCGAAAACGCCCGCCCCGGTTCCTTTTCCGACGTCTATTTTTTCAGCGTCGAGACCATGGCGACGATCGGTTACGGCAGACTGACCCCAATCACCCTGTTTGCGCACATCGTGATGAGTATCGAGGCGCTCACCGGGTTCATCTTCCTGGCGCTCGTTACCGGCCTGATCTTCGCCAAATTCTCGCGCCCGACCGCGCGCGTGCGCTTCAGCCATAGCGCCGTGGTCTCGCGTCGCGACGGCGTGCCGAGCCTGATGTTCCGCATGGCCAATGTGCGCGCGAACCAAATCGTCGAGGCGCAGGTGCACGTCGTCTTCTCGCGCCAGGAAAAGACCCTCGAGGGTGAGCCGGTGCGCCGCTTTTACGATCTGGACCTCACGCGGAAAAATAATGCGATCTTCGCCTATTCATGGACGGTCATTCACCCGATCGTTGAGAACAGTCCGCTGTATGGGGCGAGCGCGGAGGCGCTCGCCGCGGCCAATGCGTGGATCGTGGCATCCGTCACCGGCCTTGACGAAACCTTCTCGCAGACTGTCTACGCCCGCATGTATTACGGCAACGCCAACATTCGTTGGGGTGCGCGCATGGCCGATATCATGGTGAATCTGCCCGACGGCAGTTTCGCGCTGGATTTCGCCAGGTTCGATGAGATCGAGCCGGTCGAGCTGCAACTCGACGATGCCGACTCGGCTCCAGATCGCGCAGGAGCGCGGCCGTGAGAAACTTAGGAGACATTACCGCGCGCGCGGAACAGTGAGCTACACTCCCGCGACGGAGGCGCTTTCGATGGCTGAACAACAGGATCTACTGGTTGAGCGTCGCGACGGGGTTTTGTACCTGACGCTCAATCGTCCGGACCGGATGAATGCGTTGAGCGCACCGATGGTGGCGGGCCTGCTCGGCGCACTGCACGCCGCGGCGCACGACGCCGAGATCGGCGCCGTCGTGCTGACCGGCGCCGGACGCGGCTTTTGCGCCGGCGGCGACGTCGCCCGCATGCGTGATCGTAACGAAGCCGGCGCTGGAGCAGGTGCGGCCGAAGGCTTCGAGCTGGGAGAGCGCATCGCGCAGACCCGGCGCGGCGAGGAAGTTACGGTCCTGCTGCACGAGATGCCGCGGGTCACGATCGCCGCGGTCAACGGTGCGGTCGCCGGCGCCGGCCTCGGCCTCTGCCTTTCCTGCGACATCAGGATCGCGGCGGATAGCGCTCGCTTCGGCACTGCGTTTGCGCGCGTCGGTTATTCGGGCGACTGGGGCGGCAGCTACTTCCTCACTCAGTTGGTCGGTTCGGCGAAAGCGCGCGAGCTCTATTTTTCCGCCGAGCTGATCGACGCTGCGGAAGCGCTGCGACTCGGCCTGGTGAGCCGCGTCGTCCCGGCCGCGACACTGATGGAAGAAGCCGGCAACTATGCAAAAAAGATCGCGGCTGGCCCGCGTGTCGCCTTCGGCTATATGAAGGGTAATCTGAACGCCGCGATGCACGCCGATTTGCGCACGATTCTCGATCGCGAGGCGGTCGGGCAGGCGCTCACGAGCTTGACCGAGGATCACAAGGAAGCCGTCAAAGCCTTCCTCGACAAACGCGAACCCAGGTTCCGCGGCCGTTAATTGGAACAAAGGCACTTGCAATGCTGAAAACGCAAATCTGTGAGTTGTTCGGGATCGAATATCCGATCATCTCGGCCGGGATGGGCGGGGTGGCGCTCGCCGAGCTGGCCGGCGCAGTCTCCGAAGCGGGCGGCCTCGGCACGGTTGGTCTCGCCGCGTTTGGGCCCGAAGCGATGCACAACGAGATGGCGGCGGCGCGGCGGCGCACGACCAAACCGCTCGCCGCCAACCTGATCATTCCGTTTCTCCGCCCCGGTATCGTCGAGGCGGTGGTGCAGACACCAATCGAGGTTCTGACCTTCTTTTGGGGCGATGCGCGCGGGCACGCCACTTCGATTCGCGCGGCGCACCGCGCCGGCATCAAGGTGATGTGGCAATCGGGAACGGCGGACGAGGCGCGCTGGGCCAAGGAAGCCGGCGCCGACGCCGTGATGGCGCAGGGCTTCGAGGCCGGCGGCCATGTGCGCGGCACGACGACGTCGCTCGCGCTGATTCCCGAAATCCGCGACGCGATCGGCGATCTGCCGCTGGTCGCGGCAGGCGGCTTCGCCGACGGCCGTGGACTCGCTGCCGCCCTCGCGCTCGGTGCCGACGGCGCGGTCTTTGGCACTCGCTTCGCCGCCTCTGATGAAGCTGCCACTCATCCGGCCTACCGCGCGCGCCTCCTCGAGGCCAACGCGCGCGACACGATGCATACCACGCTCTTTGATATCGGCTGGCCCGACGCGCCCCATCGCGTGCTACGGAGTAAAGTCGTGGAGCGTTGGGAGGCGGCCGGACAGCCGCCGTCGGGCCAGCGACCGGGCGAAGGCGAAACCATCGCCACCTCGAGTCGCGCCGACGTCGAGATTCCTTTGGTCAGTTACACTGTGATGCCCCCGGCGGACTATCTGGAGGGTGACATCGAAGGCTTGCCGTTCTATGCCGGCCAGTCGTGCAGCCTCGTCCGCGAGATCCTGCCGGCCGGTGAGATCGTCCGCCGCATCGCCGCGGAAGCCTGCGAGGTGATCCGCGAGCGACTCGCTCCACTGGCGCACTAAAACAGTTCGGCGGCGGTCCAGCTCTTATCGCCTTGCGCGACGAGCCTTAACCGCTACCGTGCGTTCGGTGGGTGGCCAAGTCCGCGAGGCTCAGTCAAGGACTAGACTCCGCCACCCCTTGGCGCAGCTTGTTCATCACTTGGGCGAGCGTCTTGGTGTAGCGCTGCTTTGTCCAGCCTTCCTTGGTGCGCATCTTGAGCCAGCCGAGCTTGATCGCGTCGGCCTTGTTGCCCATCTCACCGGTCGAGACCTCGATTACAGCGCGTTCCTCCGGCGTCAACGTCGCCAGCAGCTGGGGTTTGAGTTCCTGCAAAAATCCGGCTTTGAGGTCGAGATCGATCTTCATCTGGATCACCGTTCCATCGTGGCGCACGCCTGGTCTCTGCAGCCCGCGCCGCCTCCGCTGAGGATCACCCTATGCGCTGTCGGGAAATTCGCAACCTCGCGATGAGGCCATAACCGCCGCGCCGCATGAGTAACAGGGTTCGCCACGGCGCGCGATGATGCTACGATCTGATCCGCTATGCGCATGCGCGGAACTGTTGCAATCGCGTTGGGCGCAACGCTGGTTTTGCTTGCCCTCACCGCCGTCGCGCCGACGGCGTGGGCCGCCGACCTGACGGCTGCGGGCGCGCCTGCGGCGCCATCAATCCCGTCCGGCAACACCGGTGAGAGTAATGCCGCCAAGGCCCGCGCGCTAACCGCGACGGCCATTAATCTGACCGACAGCGACCGCGCGGTGAGTATGCTCTGGCAGGCGACCGCACTCGATCCGTCCTTCGAGGAGCCCTACCTCTACCTCGGACTCTACTACAACTCGCGTTCGCAATTTGATCGCGTCGTGGACGTGTATCAGAAACTGGTAAAAAGCCATCCGAATGAGACCAGCGCATGGCTCAATATCGGTGAAGCGTACATGTCCTTCACCCCGCCGCGTTTCAACGCGGCGTTGCCCTACTACCACAAGGGCTTTGAGCTGGATCCAAGCTCGGCTTTTGCGGCTTTCCGGCTGGGCGAAATTTATGCGCAGCTAAACAACCGTCCGGAAGCGCTCAAGTATCTGCGGCTGGCCAGCGCGGCGCGCGCGAAAAATCCGGAGATCGCCGAACAGGCCGACCATCTGATCCATCAGATGGGCTCGTAGCTAGGGCGATGCGGAGGTCGCAGGCGGCGGCAGCGCGGAGTGGCTTTGCGACTCGACGTTTTGCGACGCAACGATGGTTTGCGCCTGCAATCGCATCGACGGCGGCACGAAATCACGATCCAGCAATACCTGTTGATCGGGCCGCAGACCCGCTCGGATTTTTACATAAGCGGCGACCATCAGGTCGCGCTTCTTCTGCTCGAACTCGCGCTGCGCATCACCGATCCGCTCACGCGCCTGGCGAATCGTCTCGCCGGCCTGCTCGCGCTGTGTAGTGGTGAGCTTGAGCTCGGCGCTCATGCGCTGGAACGGCGCTTCGACCGGCGGATGCAGCAGCTTGAACTGGTACGCAATCCGGCTGCCGGCAAAGCCGATGAAGGCGCCCGCCAAGAGCGCCGTAGCAATCAGTCGCCAGTTGAATTTAGCTTGCAAAGCCGTGCTCGCGCCCCTGACCAAAATCAAGTTTGCTGCCCTCGGGCGCGGCTGAATCGCGCTCAAGATCATCGCGGCCAAAGAGGTTGTCGATATCCTGAGTTGAGTTCGTCACTGCGGAACCGCCGCTGTTAATCGCGTCCTCCAGCGTGACCCGCGGCGGCGCCGAAAAATAGAGCGCGACCGCGGCTGCCGCACCCATGACAAAGGCGGCCGCGAATATTCGCCGGCGCTCGGCCCTAACACTCCCCCCGGGCCTCGCCGCCGATGGCTCCGGCGGGTTAGACGCAGCTTTCAGATGCTCGCGCCGACGCTCGGGCGGCGCGCCATGCAACACCGGCGCGGTCAACGCGAAAACGCGAAAGGAATGGTCACAACTATCGCAACCCCACAGATGAGTCAGCAACGCGCCGCGATCATCCTCGCTCAGGCTTCTGCGCCAGAAACCGGCGAATTCTCTCCTGGCTTCGAGACAATTCATCGTGATCTTACGCCTCGACTGCGCGGCAGAATCTGTTCCGCGCGCCGACGCATAAGCTGACGTGCGCGAAACGCGCGAATTTTAACCTTGGCAGCGCTCCAACCCATAATCTTCGCTATTTCTTCGATACTCAAATCTTCGCTTTCTTTCAACGTCATCACAACCCGGTCATCTGGACATAGACTCTCTAACAATTTATGTGCCAAACTTCGAGCAGCAGTAGCTCCCTCCGCTTGCGCAATGATGTTTTCCGGCGTCGTTTCGTTGACCAGTTGCGCCCACGACTGTTCCGCTTGCCCTAGATCCGCAATCAAGTCTTCTGGACGGCGTCGGCGACGTCTAAGCTCATCATAGCAGACATTCACTACAATAGCCCGCAGCCAGCTACCGAAAGGCAGTTCGGGCCGATAACTTCTCAATCCGGCGAAGGCTCGAAGAAAGCTTTCCTGCGCCAGATCGCGAACGATCTCACGATCTGAAAAGAAGCGATGACAAATTCGCTCGGCTTTTTCCCGATGACGCGACGTTAATTCACCAAACGCCGCGGCTTCCCCCGCCACGGATTCGCTTATCAGCTCCTCGTCGGTTCTGACAATCACGCTCTGCGCACGCGCGTCTACGGCATGAAGGTTGAACATACCTAGCGAGAAGTACGTTCCTTCAATCGCCGTGGTTTCACTTCTGTAGCGGTCGTTTATGTATCATTGCTGATATACAAGTATCATTGCCGCGCGGTCGGCGGCTGGGATCAGCGCTCGTTGCTTCTAGCGGGTGCATTAAGCCCGGCCTGCGCCACGTCCGCGGGAGTATCGAGATCCATCAGGATTGCGGGGTCGGCGGTCTCGAAATGACCGACTCGCGACGGCTCTGCATGCACTACCGCCCGTGCTCCCTGTTCTTCCGACGCCGCGAGCAATTCGTCAAAGAGCGCCCGACCGAAGATCACCGGATGACCTCGTCGATCCTTATAGCGCGCGATCACAATCGGCTTGCCGCTACGTTGATACTCGGCAACTATGCCGCTGAACGTCGTTGGAGCAACCATCGGGTGATCGATAAGGTGAACCATCACGGCAGAGGCGGTCGACGCGCTCGCGCGCAACCCCGCCTTCAGCGACGACAACTGTCCCCGCGCAAATTCGTGATTCTCGACGATCGTCACCCGCGCATCGAGCGGGGCGGCGGCGCGCGTCTCGGCTGCGTGCGCACCGATCACCACGGTCAGGTGCGGGACCGCGGTCAGCATCGCGGTTACGAGCCGAGCGAGATAGGTCTCCGCGCCGATCTTGAGTAACGGCTTGGGGAAACCCATCCGCCGCGACTCGCCGGCGGCCAGCAGGATGCCGTGAATCTCGCTTACACCGTGAACTTCGCCTGCCACGGGCGGCGCCTCAGCGGGTCGGGCGGAGACGGCCGTTCTTGACCCCGAGGGTCAGCTCGTCGCGCCGTCCGCGCCGGCGCTCGCGGATTATCTCCGCCATGATCGAGACTGCGATCTCCTCGGGCGTATCGGCGCCGATATCCAGCCCCAGCGGCGCGTGAATCTCGTCAAGCCGCAGCGGATCGATGCCGTCTTTTTCCATTCGCTCGAGCGTTGCCTTGACCCGCCGCCGCGAGCCGATCATCCCGATGAAGCAGCCCGGTTGTCTGAGCGCGGCGCGCACGGTCGCGTCGTCGAAGGCGTGGCCGCGCGTCACCGAGAGCAGATAGCAGTTGTGGTCGAGCGATAGCGAATCGATCGCGGCGGCAAATGGCTTGACAATAATCTCGTCGGCGCTCGGAAAGCGCTCCCGATTGGCGAACGAGGCGCGATCGTCGATAACCGTTACGCTGAAACCGAGCATCGTCCCCAGCGCCGCGAGCGGCTGCGCGATATGTCCGGCGCCGACGATAATCAGGCGCTGCACCCCGCTGACCGGATCGACAAAGACCCGCGTGGCGCTCGCGCCGTCGGCCCGCACCGCGCGGTTCAGTCCGCCGGCGGCATCGATTTCCAGAAGTCCGGCGACACCGTCGCGCGCGCGCGTTCGCAGTTGCTCGAACGCCGTCGGACTAAGCCCGCCCAGCTCGGGCGGCACCCGGCCGTCCAGCGGATCGATCAGGACCTTCGCGCCGGGGGGTAAATCGGTTTTGCCGCCGGCTTCGATCAGACTGAGGATCGCGGCCGGACGCCTTTGCGCCACCGCGTCGGCCAGCCGCTGCGCCAGCGCACGATCGTCGCGCGGCGACCATAGATTGATGAAGACCTCCATGATCCCGCCGCAGGTCCCGATCTCCTGCTGATCGAGGTCGCCGGTCAGATCAACTTCCGCGAGCCGCGCGCCGACCCCCTCGTCGAGCAGCAGCCGCGCCTTGCGGAAGACCTCCGCTTCGCCGCATCCGCCGCCGATCGTGCCGAACTGGCCGTCGCTGCGCACGATCATCTTGGCCCCGACCTCGCGGGGGGTCGAGCCGCGCACCCCGATCACGGTCGCCAGGGCGAACGGGCGCTCGCTCGCGAGCGTGCGCGCCGCCTCCGCCCAGATTTCGTTCGACTGCGCCATCAGTCCCATTCTGACGCAACTCGGACGGCGCATTCCAGTGGCCGAGGACCGGGGCCCGCTCGGCACCCGCAGAGGGCGCAATTGTGAGCTTCTATTCGTGAGTGCGGGATGTGGTTCCGCGCGGATTCGGGCGACCGGTCTCTTCCTCCGCCAGGGAGTAACGGGCGAGCATCCGATAGAGTGTCGAACGCGAGATGCCGAGCAGGTCGGCTGCGCGCCGGCGATTCCCGTCGGTCTCCTCGAGCGAGCGGACCAGCGTGCGTTTGATCACCTCGTCGAGCAACAGGGGCGTATCGCCGGCCTCGGCTTCAGCCGGCGGCGGCGCGGCGGGCGAGATAACCGCCGCCACCATGTCTTTCACCAGCGACTCCTCCGCCGCTTTTGCGGAGGCAACGGCCCCGGCGCGGTCCGGGGCCGGGCGCTCCTGGCTCCGCACGACCTGCTCCGGCAGCGCCTGAATGTCGATCCGGTCCTGTTCGGCGAGCATCACCGCCGATTGCAGGGCGTGCGAAAGTTCGCGGACGTTACCGGGCCAATCGTGAGCTTTTAGCGCTGCCAGCGCGCGCCGCGCGATGAGGTGGATATGTTTGCCGAACAAGCGGTTGTAGTGCGCGACGAAATGCGCGACCAGCGCCTCGAGGGCCTCGTTCCGCTCGCGCAGCGGTGGAATCGTCACCGCCGTCGCGCTCAGCCGATAGTAGAGATCGTCGCGAAACGTCCCCTCCTTGACCATCGCACGCAGGTCGCGATTGGTTGCCGCGATCAGCCGGATATCGACCTTGTAGCTCTGCGCCGAGCCCACCGGCTGCACTTCATGGGTTTCGACCGCGCGCAGCAGCTTGGGCTGGAGCCGCAACGGCAGCTCGCCGATCTCGTCGAGGAATAGTGTCCCGCCGCTGGCCGAACGGAAATAGCCCAGCGCTTCCTCGCGCGCGTCCGTAAACGCTCCGCGCACATGCCCGAACAACTGCGACTCGGCGAGGCTCTCGAGCAGGTTCGAGCAGTTGAACGTTACAAACGGTCCCTTCGGCACCGGCCCCAGAGTATGCAGCGCCCGCGCCACCAACTCCTTGCCGGTCCCCGATTCCCCATGCACCAACACCGTTGCCTTATAAGGACCCAACCGCGCGATCGTCTTCAGAACCCGCCGCATCCCCTCCGACCCCACCACCATCCCGCCCAGATTCTCCGCGCCCGCCCCGAGGTTCTCGACCTCCAACCAATCGTCCGGCGATTGCTCCTGCGAGTCGGCATTATCCGGACGCACCGCGAGTGCAGAAGGTTCGATTGAAGGGGCGTCCGCGGCGCCTTCTTCCAAGGATGAAACCGCAGCGTTAACGGGAAGTCGGTAGCTTTCCAAATGGCACTCTCCACCCCAGCCGGGCCGTTGAGCATTGGCCAGCTTGCGTGGAGCAAGTCGGAGGCCATTCAGGGCGCCAAATTGAGCCTCAATGTCCGGTTCTAAGGCGGCGCAAGACGCCAAATTATTGCCACCTGACGATGAATTGCCTGCCGGAAACCCTCCGCGCCAGTCACCTAATCGCCGATCAGGTCGGCGAGCACCTGACCGGCGTGATCGCGCGGATTCACCTTGTCGTAGATGCGTGAAATCTTGCCCTGCTCGTCTATCAGGACGCTGATTCGCGCGGCGTGCCGAGCCTGAGCATTTGCGCAAGCTCCGTAGGCCATGCCGAGGGTGCGATCGACGTCGCACAAGAGCGGGAAATTGAAATCGTACTTGCGCGCGAAGGCGGCATTGTCCGCGACGCTATCGAAGCTGGCGCCGAGCACGGCAACATTGTTTTGATCGAAGTCGGCTTTCTGGTCGCGGAACCCGCGCCCTTCGACGGTTCAGCCAGGGGTATCAGCCATCGGATAAAACCAGAGCAGAACCTTGCGGCCGCGCAGCGCGCTGAGCGACTGAGACTTCCCTTCGTGCGTCATCATGGTGAAGTCCGGCGCCGGATCACCTGGTTTGAGCGCCATAGCTCATCGCCTCCTTCTTATCGATTCCTGTTCTTAATTGAGCATGGCGCGCAGCCGCGCTATACTGTGTTCACAAGTGGGGTCGCCGGGTGCGATTTCCAGCGCGGCAGCAAATTCCGCGATCGCCTGATTGATCATGCCCTTCGCTTCGTACAAGCGCCCGAGATTCATGAAGGGAAACTGCCGCGGTTCGTAACGCGCCGCGCGCTTGGCCTTATTCAGCCATTCGATCGCTTCGTCGAGCTTGCCCTGATCGATCAGGTAGGCGCCGATATCGTTGTAGGGATTGCCAAACTCCGGATCGACCGTGATCGCTTTGCGGCACTCCGCGATCGCCTCATCGATACGGTCGAGAAAGCGATAGGCCCAGCCGCGAAAGGTATAGGCCTCTGCGGTCGGATGCAGCTTGATCGATT
Source organism: Candidatus Binataceae bacterium (assembly GCA_035308025.1). Lineage (NCBI taxonomy): Bacteria > Candidatus Binatota > Binatia (SeqCode) > Binatales (SeqCode) > Binataceae (SeqCode) > Binataceae bacterium (SeqCode). The sequence goes on along the minus strand of DATGHL010000020.1, from coordinate 8,562 downwards.
CCGAATAAAGCTCGATCGCACGCGGCAGATCGCCGCGCATCTGATGAACGTAACCCGCGCGCCACAGCTCGAGCGCCCGTTCCTTAAGAAGCTCCTCCGCCATCGGAAGAGCGTTACGCAGCGAGGGTCCGATCGTCAAGCACCGAACCGCGCAAAAGATTAACCCCCAGTGGCGCTCAACTGTGTGCTGATAGAAGTGACCAGCTTACTGAGGTCTGTGCCCATGGTGATGTAGGTCGCGTACACAGCGACGGCCACCGCCGTCACAATGAGTACATACTCAGTCATCGATTGACCTTTCCGCAGCCCACGAACCTTCGCGCGCACTACCCTCAGTGTCACGTACTGCTTTAGCAACCTGTTCATCGTGTGACTCCCGTGCTGCGCTCGACTACCACTTCTGAGGCTGACGCTGACACAGAGTCGGAACAGCGGTGGTGCAATCGTCAAGCGCCGCCGCCAACGAGACTGGCCGCGATCGCGCGCGGCGGCGCAATCGCGGCCAGTCGTTTGAGGTAACCGGCGACGCCGCCACGCTGCCGGTGCAAGCAATCAGCTCGCGGTCAGCGACGTGTCAACCGTACCGACCAGCGTCTTGATGTCCGTGCCCATCGTCTGATACGTCGCGTAGACCGCGACGGCTACGGCTGCCAGGATGAGCGCATACTCTGTCATCGACTGGCCTTTGCGTGGCGTAGTCACTCGCGCACGCAGCGTGTCCATTCTCGCATATAGCTTCAGCAACGTATCCATTGTTTGTCTCCTCTCCCTCTTTTCGACTGCCAGTAGTGATTTCTGGCGTTACCTGATTCTGAGCACGCGACGTGCCAAACGGAGCGCGAGCGTGCAGCCGCGTGTTTCTTGGTGTTTTTGCTGCTGCCTCTGCTTCGACGCTTTTGCACCGCTCATAAAGCGTTGATATTGTCCGGCTTCGAGACATCGCTTTGTCGCGAGGATGTATATGCTGCAAAATCCAAGCTGGCGGATCGAAGGCGACTATTTCGAATCCTGCAATTGCGAGTTGCTCTGCCCCTGCCTGCTCTCTCACGCACAGGCCAGGCCGACCGAAGGACACTGCGACGTCGTGCTCGCGATCCATGTCGCGCGCGGCGACTGCGGCGGCGTCGATCTGACCGGCCTCAACGTCGTTCAGGCCCTGACCACGCCGGGCCCGATGGCGCAGGGCAACGGCACGCTCGCGGTCTATGTCGACGACCGCGCCAGCGAGGCGCAGCGCGCCGCGCTCGAAGCGATCTTCACCGGCAATGCGGGCGGCCCGCCGTCGCTGCTGGCCGGGATGGTCTCCAAACGGCTGCCGACGAAAAGCGCGCCGATCAACTTCTCCACCACTGGCAAGAGCTTCAAACTAGCGATCGCCGGAATCACCGACGTGACCGTCGAAGGCGTTACCGGAGCAGGCGGTCAGGTGGTCTGGCTGGATAACGTCGGCCATCCGTTTTCGTCGCGGCTGGCCGCAGCGAAAGCCACCGAGAGCAAGTACAGCGATCATTCTCTGAGCTTCGATAACTCGGGCCGCAATGGACACTTCTCCGCGATCAGCTGGGTCAATAGCTGAGCAGGCCGGCGCGACAGAGGATCGTCCGATCGCGCCCGCCCGATCGTGGCGCGATCGCCTCGCGCTCTGGCTCGGACTCGGCGGAGTGACCGTTCTCGCCTGGCTCTACCTCGTCTGGATGCCGATGTCGGCCAGCAACTTCGGCGGCTTCGGCAGACGCCTCCTCGGCGCCACCTCGCCCGAGGTCGCCAACGCCTGGATTATGTTTCTGATGTGGGCCGTGATGATGGTCGCGATGATGCTCCCCAGCGCCGCCCCGATGATCGAAACTTACGCCCGCGTCGCGCCGGCGCGCGGCGGTTCGCTCGCCCGGGTCTGGATTTTCGCCGCCGGTTACGTGGTCGTCTGGACCATTTTCAGCGCGCTCGCGACCGCCGCGCAGCTATCGCTGCAACGCCTCGGGATGATCAACAATGCGATGACCGCGACACCGATCCTCGCCGCCCTGCTGCTGCTGGCGACCGGCCTCTACCAGCTCACTCCGCTGAAAACCCTCTGCCTCAGTCAGTGCCGGAGTCCGCTCGGCTTTCTGATGACGCAATGGCGCGAAGGCGCATCAGGCGCGCTGCTGATGGGCCTCCGCCACGGCGTCATCTGCTTTGGCTGCTGCGCGATGCTGATGGTTCTGCTCTTCGTCTTCGGCGTCATGAATCTGACCTGGGTGGCGGCCCTGAGCCTACTCGTCCTGCTCGAAAAGGCGCTGCCGGTCGGCCGCCTGATCGCGCGCGTCAGCGGCGTCGCGATGCTCGCGGCGGGCATCGCGCTGCTCGTCCGCGTCGCCGGCTCTCTTATTGCCTAATCGCAAACACTTCGGTGACGCTCTATACCGTCGGCCATTCGACTCATCCGATTGAGGTTTTCCTCGCGTTCCTTGCGCGGCATGAGATTGCGATTCTCGCTGACGTGCGCTCCTATCCCGCGTCGCGCCGCTGGCCGCAGTTCAACCGCGAGACGCTGGCGCATTCGATCACCGATGCGGGCCGCGAATATCGATGGCTTCAGGCGCTCGGCGGACGGCGTCACTCGAAGCAAAACGCGTCACCGCATACCGCGTGGAAGGTCGCGGCCTTCCGCGCCTACGCCGACTACGCTGACGGTCCCGCCTTCGCCGAGGGCCTGGCCGAACTGATCGCCAGCGCATCCGCGCGCCGCACCGCGATCATGTGTTCAGAGGGTCTATGGTGGCGATGCCACCGGCGGATCATTTCGGATCAGATGACTATCCGCGGATGGGAGGTCATCCATATTCTGCCTGACGGCAAATTAGTCGCGCACACTCTTCCGGACTTTGCGCGACGCGACGGCGAGCGCCTCATCTATGATGCCGGCCAACCCCCGCTCGACTTGTCCTAGATGCGCGCCGAATCCGCGGGCTCGGCGATCACCCGATGCTCAAGATGGCCAATCTGATCGATCTCGATCCGCACGACGTCGCCGGCCTTGAGCCATTTCGGCGGCTTCATCGCGCCCGCGACGCCGCTTGGCGTGCCGGTCGAAATCAATGTCCCGGGTTCCAGCGTAAAGACCGTCGAAAGCACCTCGACCAGCTCGAAACAATTGAAGATCAGATTGCGCGTGTTCGAATGCTGGCGCAGCTCGCCGTTGACGAAGGTCTTGAGTTCGAGCGCATGCGGGTCGCCCAGCTCGTCGGCGGTGACGATCCACGGTCCGATCGGCCCGTGGGTATCGAACGACTTGCCGAGCGTCATGGTCGGCGCACGCCGCTGCCAATCACGCACGCTGACATCGTTGACGATGAAATACCCCGCGATCACCTCGCGCGCGCGGTCGCGTGGCACATGACGGCATCGGCGGCCGATAACGAATCCCAGCTCGCCCTCGTAGTCGAGCGCTTCGGAGGCGCGCGGCAGATGAATCGGATCATACGGCGCGTTGACGCAACTCGTCTGTTTGTTAAAAAAGAGCGGGAAGGTCGGCTTCTGCATCCCAGTCTCGGCGATATGGTCGGCGTAATTGAGCCCCACCGCGAGAAACTCGGGCGGGCGGCGCACCGGCGCTTCGAGCTTCACTTGCGCCAGTGGGATTTGCGCGGCGCTCTCGGCGGCGCGCCGCGCCTGCTCGAGCATCTCCTTGCCGCCGTTGAGGAAATCGATCATGTCGCGCGGAATCAACGACGCGGCCGCGCAGATGTCGGCGACCGCATCGCCCTTGACGACCCCAATCCGCGTCTTCCCCTGATGAGTGAAAGTTACGAGTTTCATCTGCGTCCTCCGGCAATCCAAGACCTGGCATCCAATTCCTCGCCATTCCTACCACAATCGGCGGATAGATGGGCACGCCCACCCAGAGGGAGGCTATTGCTTAAGCCCGATCCGGAAGCGAAGCTGAGCTGATCGCATGTTTTTTCAAGAACCCATCGCTGTCGCTCGGAAACAACAGTCGAAGTCGCTGGAGTTGCGTTGAACGATGAGCCTCGCGCTGTCGCTCGATAGGCAGGCGCGACGCGACCAGGCCCGCGTGATGCTCGCGGAGATCTTCACCTGGTTCAGCGCGGGCTCCGCGTCCGCTGACCTGAAAGACACAAAAGCACTTTTGAATCGGCTGGACTCAAAACCTTGACGCCGCTTCAGGGAGCGGTGGAGTCTGCGGGGCGCGGCCAAGGTCAAGGCTCGCCCATCCGATGGCGACCCGTATGGCTCATTGCCGCCGCGGCCGGCCTCGCGCTGATCCTCTTCGCCGCCTTTCTGATCGCGAGTTTCCCTTATAACGAGACCGCTTCCGCGCTGCTGGCGCCCTACCGACTCAAACTGATCTACCGGACGCAGCATCCGCACCTCCCTTTCGGCGTTCGGCTCGAGGACGCCAGCCTGATCGCCCTCGCCGACGGCGCCAGTCATCCGCTGGTCAACAGCCCGGATATAACCCTGACGCCCGCGCTGACCGCCCTCTTTCTCGGCCGGATGGGGCTCAAGATCAACGCGGAACTTTATACCGGGACGATCGCGGCGACCCTCCGTCAGGATGCTGGCCTGGGTGATCTCGCCTTTAATCTCGACGCATTGAACCTTGCCCAATGCGCCCCCTTGCAGCAGTTCGGCCCGCTCTTCGGCGGCAGTCTTTCCGCCGCCGGCTCCGCGCTGCTGCGTGGCCCGGCAATCAACGACAACCGCGGAGCCGCAACCGTCACCGGCCGCGACGTGACGCTCGCAATCACCCGCGGCTTTCCCTTGATCCATCTGGGCACGATCCGCGGCCGGCTCCTGCTCGATTCCGGTGTCGTTACCTTTCAGGAACTCGACAGTCATGGCGGCGACCTTGAAGCGCGTGCGAGCGGCTCGATTCGCCTGGCGCCCAATCTCGCCGACAGCACGATCGCCGCCCTCATCTATCTCACCCCGACGCCGAGTGGGCAGGCCCACTTTGGATTATTCCTCAAAATGCTGCCGCATCCGCCCGCCGAAGGCCCCTACTATCTGCGCGGGTCGCTCTACTCGCCCTCGCTCAATTGAAGTTCAATTGCGCCGGCTCGCGCGCAGTTCCGCCATCAGCCCGAAGAGTTCAGGCCGAATATCGGTCACCGGCGCGCCGCCCGCGAATTCGCGATACAGGGTTGCGACGTTTACCACGATTCGTTCAGCGTCACCCCACGACGCATAATCAGCCAGCGCAATATCGCGCGCCGCGTCCGCCGCTGACATCCCGGCGTCGTAGCGCCGCCGCGCCTCACCCTCGATATATTCGAAATAGCGTTTGACCGCGGCGACTCCCGCCTTGTCGGTTACTGGACCATGGCCCGGCACCACCGTCTCGACGTCAAGGTCGAGCATCAGCTGGCAAGCCTTGATCCAGTTGCCGACCGGCCCGGCCCAGATGATCGGATGGCCATTGATAAACAGCATGTCGCCGGTGAACATCACGCGGTCCGCGGGCACGTAGACCAGCACGTCGCCGCGCGTATGCGCCGGGCCGACCTGGATGAGCCGGACCGTCTTGTCGCCGACCCGCCGCGTTAGCTCACCCTCGAAAGTCAGCGTCGGCATCGTCACGTCAATCCCCTCAAAGTCGAAGGGCGCGAAGATTTCCGCAAGAAATTTTCCCGCCAAACTGGTCGGCCGCGCATTACGCTTCATCTCGGCGAGCCGTTTCGCGCCACCCTCGGCAATCATCTCTTCGGCGCAGGCCTTTGACGCGATTATCTCGGCGCCATCCACCAGTTGATTGCCAAACGTGTGATCGCCGTTCGAGTGGGTGTTGACCAGCGCGCCGATTCGCGCGGTTGCCTGCGGCGCCGCCCGCCTCATCGCGTCAAGCATCTCGCGCGTGAGTTTCAGGTCGAACAGTGTATCGACCAGCATCGATTCTCCCCGATCGGCGATCAGGCCGGCGTTGCTCCAGCCCCAGGACCCATCGGGTTGCAACCACCCATAGCAGCCGTTGCCAAAGTCATGCAGTCCTTTGGTGTAGGGTCCTTTGCTTGCGATCAACGACATGGCGGCTCTCCTCGCGGTAATAAAACCGAGTCATAGCATCAGCGGAGCCGCAGGCGAAGCGCGCAGGCGACTCTCAGGTTGGATCGCGCGTCCGTGACATCGATGCGCGGTAACTTGTATGACGCGCAAGGCGGCTTGATTCCGCCGCCGGATTCATGGACAAAGATCAAGCAGAGCGGGCGTAATTCAGTGGTAGAATGCCAGCTTCCCAAGCTGGACGTCGCGGGTTCGAACCCCGCCGCCCGCTCCATCAATTTTTTCTTCAATCTCAGTCTCTAGCCATTGCGGATTCTCACAACGCGAGAGTTGAGGCGCGGAGCAGGCGTGAGGCGAGCGGATCAGCTCCACTTCAAGTTAGCGTAGCCACACTTAAGTTTGCTTCATTTGCTAACAAATGGTAATCACTGTCTGGAATTCCGCAAAAGGGGACGCGCGCGATGCGTTGCGCGAGCTGCGACTCAAACAATTCCGAAGGTGCGAAGTTCTGCAGCAGATGCGGGGTGCCCCTGCTGGTCCGGTGTCCGGCGTGCGGAGCATCCGGTCCTGCAAGTGCGAAGTTTTGCAGCGAATGCGCTGCTCCGATCAGTATCGAGCTGACCCCTGAGCGGCCAGCCGGCGGACCCAGGATCCCACTGCAGCCGATCGCGCCGCGCGCACCGCTTCACTCCCAGGAGATCGAAGGGGAGCGGCGTCATTTGTCGGTCCTGTTTTGCGACTTGGTGGGCTCGACCGAGATCGCGTCCCGCCTCGATCCGGAAGAGTGGCGCGAATTGCTGGCAAGCTGTCATTCCTGCGCGCGGGATGCGGTGACGCGCTTTGGCGGGCACGTCGCTCAGTATCTCGGGGACGGCTTGTTAGTCTTCTTCGGCTACCCGCATGCTTACGAGGACGCTCCCCAGCGTGCAGTGCTCGCCGCACTCGCGACCCTTGAGGCCCTGTCAGCGCTGAACAGTCGGATGGCGAGCGAACGCTATCCCAAACTTGCAGCGCGCATCGGAATACATAGCGGTACGGTGGTGGTCGGTCCGAGCCACGGCGATGAAGCGATCGCGTTCGGCGAGGTGCCTAACATCGCGTCACGGGTTCAGAGCGCCGCGTCTCCCGATACGGTTTTTATCTCCGCCGCCACACATCATCTTGTCTCCGGGTGGTTCGTTGTCGAGGATCAGGGTGCGCAACCGCTCAAGGGCATCGAGCATCCGGTCCACTTATTCCGCGTTGTCCAACCCAGCGCTGTGCGCAGTCGTCTGGGAGTCGCCGCGCTGCGCGGATTGACTGCGTTTACCGGCCGGGAGGTTGAATTGCGTCTCCTCCTGAACCGCTGGGAGCGGGTGCGCGAGGGAGAGGGACAGCTAATCCTGGTCGTGGGGGAACCAGGAATAGGCAAGTCGCGCCTCGTTGAGCATTTCCGCGAGCAGATAGCCGACATGCCGCACACTTGGAGCGACTGTGCTGCGGCAGCGATACATGAGAACACACCCTTCTATGCGATTGAGGAGATGTTGCAGCACGGCTTTCAGTGGCGTGGTGAGCAGAGCGATGACGAACGTATCGCCGGACTCGAGGCCTCGCTCGATCTGGCCGGAGTCAATACTAGCGAGGCGGTGCCGCTAATCGCGCCGCTGGTGAATCTTGCGGTTCCGGCAAAATATCCGCCACTGCGAATGGCGCCGGATCAAACGCGTAAAAGGCTGCTCGCGACAATCACCGCGTGGGCGCTCGGGATAGCGCGAATTCAGCCACTTATTGTCGCCGTGGAAGATCTGCATTGGGCCGATCCTTCGACGCTTGAAGTGGTCCAGCTTTTGGCGGAGCAGGGCGCGACCGCGCCGCTCTTACTAATCTGCACCGCGCGGCCGGAATTCCGCGCGCCCTGGCCGCCTCGCGCGCATCACGCGCAGCTCTCCCTGGATCGATTGAGCGTTCGCGATGCACGTGAGATGGCGACGCAGTTGACAGCGCGCGCGCCGCTTCCGACCGATGCGGTCGAAGCTGCGGTAAAACTTAGCGGCGGGATTCCGTTCTTCGTCGAAGAGCTTATTCGGGAAATGATCGAGAATGGTGACACCCGGCCTCTGTTGCCTGAAATTCCTAGCACGCTGCGCGACTGGCTGCTGGCCCGACTGGATCGACTGGGGGAGGCGCGGGAGGTTGCGCAGGTTGCCTCGGTGATCGGACACGAGTTCTCGTGGCGACTGCTCCGCGCGATTGTCCTGCTTGAAGATGAACAGCTCAACGCGGCGCTCAAGAAGCTGGCGGATTCGCAACTGCTGCTCGAGCAGGGCATTCCGCCGGAAGCCACCTACAAGTTCAGACATGCGCTGATTCAAGACGCCGCATACCAGTGGCTACTAAGGAGTAAGCGGCGCGATTATCATCGACGAATCGCGCAGACTGGACTTGACCCGCTTTCGTAGACGGTGTTGGGGAGGAAGAGAGAAGGAGTTCCCCGATGCCAAGAACCCATCCGCCATATGCGCCGGAATACCGGCGCCGGATCGTCGAGCTAGCGCGTGCGGGACGTAGCATCGACCA
>DATGHL010000019.1 GCA_035308025.1 Candidatus Binataceae bacterium | reverse complement strand
GGTCGCGGCGCAGTCGCAACCCCGGCCTCGACCAGATGATTGATGAAGCGTCCCAGACAGAACTTGGCGTAGGTGCGAGCGTATTCGGGGACCTCTCTCAGCACCATCCGCCGAAGGCGCTCCGTCGTAGCGCCATTTAGGTCGCCGACACCAAAAGCGCGGCTCTCAATTGCCGCACCGAAGCGGTCGGCGATCGATTCGTATTCGCGCAGCGTGAATCGCGAGGAGCCTTGCGCGGCCAGTCGCTCCATGAAGGTTTGCCGATGCGGCCAGAACCATTGCGCCTCACCCGGCCGCGCGCGGTCAGGAGTCCGTGGGAATGTCATGTGCCTCTCCTTTCGTGTTGGCGAAAGGTCAGGCCACTGGCTTCGGAGGATCAGATCGTCGGCGAATCAGAGCCGCTTCGCTCGTCGCATCCCGGTTAGATCGGCGGCGCTACCCCTCGCGTGGGGAACTTTGGATCGGCACCGTCAACCGAGTCGCTGAAGGCATCAGCAACTCCCCGCCCCGGCGCTGACCGAGACCCTATAGGTCAAGTCTCAACCGCAAGTCGAACGTTCAGCGCAAGGAAATGCACAGCCGAATTATGCCGACATTTCCAGTCGCACCGCTCGGCCCGCAGAGCTCAACCGAAAAAACTCGGCATAATCCGGAAGTCGGCATAATGGCCGAATTCATGAGCCAGAGTGGTTCGAACGCGGTGGTCGCTTTTGGTTCTGTGGATCGCTTCCGAGATCTGCACCTTGGGCCGCCGATCGAGGAAGAACAGCGTCTGGCCCTGAATTCCTTCGGGCAGGTCCGCGTACATATCGAGGTCGTCGGCTTGCTCTTCGATAAGGCGCGTCAACTCGTCAGTGGGAATCGGCAGGCGGAAGCCGCCGGCTCGGCGCTCCATGAAATCTCTGATGATCCCTTCGCACCTGGCGTCCAGCTCCTCTGTCTTGAAGTAGAGACGTGGAATCGGCCGACCAAGCGGATCGCGAAGCGGTTTCATTTTTTTTGCTGCCGGTTTTAGAGCCTTTCAGCGCCTTGCGGAAAGCCTGGTACGCCGCCTCAACCTGCTGATTGTCCACGTCGCGTTTGATATCGCCTGGCAATCGCTTCGCGTGGAAGTAGAGCAAGTCGGCGGGCACTCCGAGGATTTCGGCAAGCTGGTCGATCAAATGATTCGACGGTGGATAGCGCCGGTCGTGCTCCATCGCATTTAGGTATGGGGCATCAACCACGCGGCCATCCTCGCGCTTCAGGCGTCCGGCAACCTCCTTTTGTGTGAGGCCTGCTTTTTTGCGAGCCTCGGTAATTACTTGGCCAAATGTCTTCATGCCATCGAGTCAGCGCCTTCCGCCATCTCCGCCTCCTCCCTGTCTTGCGACAGAATAGCGTAACCTGGCCCTTCCGTCAGGAGCATTAGGATTAAGGTATTCTCTATCTTGGACGCATGCGGCAATTCCACGGACGGCCTGAATCGGAGGAAGACACACGGTCCGCCGATCCTTGCGCTCCGAAAACGTCCGTTCTAATAATCCCGCAACCGTTGTTCGCAAAGGGGCCTGAACCGTGTTCGACAAGGATGCTCTAGTCTCTCAGCTTGGCGTTGCCGCAACGGCTAAAGTCACCGAGAGGTTGCGACGCTTCGCGTTTCTTCCAGATAAGACAATTGAACGCCTTTCAGCAGAGGCACTGCCCGAGGAATGGGGCAACGATCTTTTTGTTTTGGTGAAGTATCTCGCTGTGCATGTCGCATGGAGCATCATAGAAGGGCGCTTCACGCAGAGCGAGAATCAAATCTACGTGAGCGCCGGGCATCTGCAGACACGCTACGGCACGCCGCTCTACCTGGTCTTCGAGCCAAATCCTCAAATCGGCAAGCAACCTTATATTCTCGTCGCAGCGGGATCGAGGATTTCAGCGCCTGAATTGCCGCTCTCACCGTCTATCCCAGAACCGCCAACGATCAGTCGCAGCGCGGAAATCGTCATGAGCCATGATCACATTCTTGGAGACCATGCCGATCGGGTCAAATTTTTAGCGCAAACCCCTCCAGTGTCGCAGATATGTGCAGTCGCTGGCGCCATACAGTGGTCCATTAATAGGAATCTCCAAATTCCGTACTGGTATTTCGGTCGTATGAATTATGTCGTGCCGCTGTACCTGACTAGTCGCGAGAACATCACGATGGCTCCGGATTTGATTGCGCCGATTGAAGTGTCTGCCGAGACTCTTTTAGTGCGAACCATTCTCGAGCCTCATATGCCGTACGCTAACGCTCGGGTCGCTGTTAGAAGACATGATCAACTCCCGGCGTGGATGCTCGATGCGTGGAACCGCGAAGCAAGGAAACTCGAGGAAGCTCAGATCGAAGACCCTGAAGCCTAAACGTTTGAAATTGCCACACGCTTGGATACCTGCCAATTTCCAGCGATGCTGTCTCACGAAGCCCGCTCTGTGAAAGTGTTAAATGTCAAAGAGGTCAAGGCGCGGTTCAACCGAATCGTCAGCGAGCTTCCGACCAACCGCAAGTCGAACGTTCAGCGCGAGGAAATGCACAGCCGAATTATGCCGACATTTCCAGTCGCACCGCTCGGCCCGTAGAGCTCAACCGAAAAAACTCGGCATAATCCAGAAGTCGGCATAATGGCCGTATTCATGGCCGAGGGTGAAGCGGAAGCGGTTCTCGTAGCGGGTGGCGGAGAGTCGCGCCGAAATCTTCACCCTGGGCTTGCGGTCAGGAAAGAAGTCGGTGTATCCATCCACGCCTTGGGCCAGATCGGCATGGAGTTCGAGCTCATCGGCCTCCGCCGCGATCATGCGGATTATCGAGGAGGTGGGAATCGGGAGTTTGAAGCCGCCGCAGTGCTGGTTCATGAAGTCCGCGATCTTCCGCTCGCAGCGTTCGTCAAGCACCTCGGCTTTGAAGTAGAGGCGCTCGATCGGGCGTCCCAGTGGGTCGCGAAGCAGCTTCATTTTCGATTGCCGGTCGGTTTTACTCCCAGCGCGCTGCGGAACGCGCGGTAAGCGGCCTCGACCCGCTCCTGGTCCGCTTCGGTCTTTACGTCAGGCGGCTGCCGGTTCGCATGAAAGTACAGCACATCGGCGGAGATGCCGACAATTCTGGCCATCTGCTCGATCAGGTAGTCTTCGGGCGGATAGCGATGGTCGTGTTCGACGGCGTTGAGATAGGGTGGATCGACCGGACGCCCATCTTCGCGCTTCAAGCGGGCGGCAAGCTCTCTCTGGGTGATGCCGGCTTTCTTTCGAGCTTCCCTGAGTACTTGGCCGAAGGTCTTCATTCAAAATCTGTCAGCGCCAGCAACCGCCGCTCGCCGCCTCCGAGTAGAGATTAGCCGAGAACAACAGGAATGTCATCAAAAGCCACAATCTCTGAATTACGAAAATGTGCAAGAGATCGAATCGAGTGCCAGCCCGGTTCCCGGCGTCCGCTTCCCGGCAGGGGCCGGATGCTCTAAAGCCCGACAGCGGAGTCATATGCAAGACTCCGCTCTTAGCGCGGAGATTCGCGCATGATTCCGTAAGCCGTTTGCCTGCTGTGACTGCGCACCATTTTGAAGGCGCGCGCCCTTCACTCGAACCTGAGGGCGCGCGCTGGATTCCGAGACGCGCGAAGTGGAACGCTGCACGGCGTGACAAGCGCAAGCGTCCGGCGTAAGCGGGTGGCGCGCCGTGTCCAGTGGAGCGAGCGCCACCTATTTTCTTGGGAGAAGGCGTTGATTGCGCCGATCTATCTGCGCAGACCGTGTCCTCGACTGATAGTTTGATGCTGCTCCGGCAAAACTGCGAAAGCGCGATGCGGTGCAGCACCGGAATGCTCAAGAGCGATGGATTTCTCGCGGGTTCGGCTGACTGCGTACGAGAGACTGTGCCGCTCGTCGGTATAGATTGATATAGAACTCCGCGCGCGGCTGATCGAGACGTAAAACTGCTTGCGGTTGACCAGCTCTGGGGAGAGCCGGTTATCGATGTCGACGATAACTCGATCGACCGTCGCGCCCTGCGCCGAGTGCGAAGTAGAAGCGTACCCGTAGTCAATGTGGCGAAGACGATCCGACGCCACGCTCAACTGCTTGCCGTTGTCTAGGTGCACAACGGCCCGACGAGCGTCGATGGCTCTAATCGTAGCGAACTCGCCATTGGCAAGGCCGAGTGCCCGGTCGGGTGCGCGGAACTGGATGCGGTCCCCTCGTGAGAGGAACCTTTTTTCCTCGCGAAAGACTTCGACGCCGAATAGGCGGACAGGATTGTATTCGAGACGCCGCCCATCCGGCGCCGTCACTGTGAGCAGGTTGGCGTCGCGATCAACAGCTTCGACGCGGGCGTAGTCGCCTTTGATTAACGCAAACTGTTTGCTTCCACGGGTGAAGCGGATCACGTCGCCTACTTCGTAGTTGTAAACCATCGCACGCTGCGCGCCGGAGAGGCCGCGATTTAAGAGAATCGTGTGCTCCTTGCCGACGAACGAGATATGGCCGCGGATGATCAGCGCAGACCGAATCGCTTCGTTCAGCTCGCGCCGCTCGTCGTTTGACGGGCTGATGACCAGAATCCGCTGCCCTGATGCGTGGGCAGCGACATATTCTCTCGCGATTTGCTCCCTGCGCTGTTCGATGTCGGCGACTTCACGGATGTCGCCGCGCCGCTCAAGGATTGCAAGCGACTGCGCGATCTCGCCTTTAGACGCGAGCGTAACGGCTTCGCGGAGCTCCGGATCACGCTGGCGGCGAATGGTGTCCAGGCGGGCGATCGGCATTCCCGCTTCCTGCATCTGAGAGATTGGTCGTCCTGCTTCTATCGCATGGTGCTGGCGCTGGTCGCCGACGAAAATGACCCGCTCGACACCTTCGGCGCTCGCCTTCTGCAGGAGCCGGTTGACCTGCCGTGTCGCGAGCAGGCTCGATTCGTCAACAATCCAGATCTGTTTCTTCTCGACATCCGGTGTTCGGCCTTCGAGGAGACTCGCGACAGTTCTTGAGGCGATGCCCGCGTCGGAGAGCGATCTGACCGCGCGCGTCGTCGGAGCGAAGCCGTAGGCTGCGTACTCCTGTTCTTCCGCGAACTCGCGGATGGCACCAACCGTCGTGGTCTTTGCGGCGCCAGCGCGCCCCTCGATTGAAGTCAGCCAATCGCCGGACGCAAGAGTGAGTTCAGCGACGCTGGCTTGGTCCGAAGCTAGCCCGCGCTGGTTCGCCCACGTGCGGACCTCGTGCAACGTGCCGATTGGGCTCGCCTTCCCTCGCCCACTGCGCATCAGCTCGATGTTCTCGCGCTCAAGAGCAACCATCTCCGGCGTCGTGTACGCGCCCCGCGGCGAACTCGCGGCGTCGCCGACCGAGATCAGCGGCCCTTCTCGCAGGAAGCGATGGCTTTCCCTTCGTATCTCATCGAGCTCGACGCTCCCCATTGCGTGCTGGAGAGCCTTCGCTTCGAGGGCGCGGCGATCGATGACGGCCTCGCGCTCGGTGTTTTCGGCAATGCTGTAACGAATCGTCTCCTCAACACTGTTGGCGTTTTGAAGTTTCTCACGCCGATGTGACTGCGAGACATCGCGGTCGAATGCGATGCCGTATTCCCTCGCGCGGAACCGCCATTCGGCTTTGAGGCTATCTTCGTCGCGGTGGTCTTTAGAAAGCCGGGTTCTATGCGCGATGTTCTGGGCGGCTTCGGCTCCTGCCAAGCCCGAACGCGCTAGGGCCTGCTCGATGTCCTGGCGGCGGCGAGAAAACGCCATCACCTGCTCGCGCGTGTAGCCGCCAAGTTCCCAGCGTCCGTCTCGTCCCGCGACCTTGATTCTGTATCCGAGCTGCTGGACCTCACGGGCCAGTTCGGAACGGTAGACGGCGGTGGCGAAGGCTTGCGCGCGATAGATCTCAATTGGATCGAGACCGCGCCACTCGCCATCAGGGCGGCGGGTCATGTTGGCGATGACGACGTGGGTGTGGAGATGAGGATCGGGGCCGTAGCCGTCTTGGACTCCGCTCGCGGGACGCGCGGCGATGTGATCGAAGCGTGCGGCGACGACATTGCCGGTGACGACCCATTCGCTACCGCCATGTCGCCTCGACAGGGCGTAGTGCTCAACCTCCTCAAGTGCGCGGTTGACTGCCCGGCGGTGCGCAGCGATGAGGCGTTGGTCGTCTCCGGCGAGAGCCTGGATGCTCACCGACTTGGGCGCGTTGAATGTCGCGTCCCAACCGGCGCGACGGTCGTCGTAACCGCTCGCCTTGTGAACGAGCACCTCGCCGGATGCGGGGCGAACACCGCGCAGCACGGCCCGGAAGTCTTGCGTCGCTACCTCACCAGAGAGTCCCAGCTCCTCGGCAGCGCGCCCGAACCAGTGCCCGACGACCCGTTGCTTTTCGCTGTAATAGTCGTCGTAGGAGTATTTCTCTTCGTAGTAGGTCTCGGCCTGGGCCGCAGTCAGCGCCCCTTTGGACATTACCAGCATTAGTCTTGAGGCCTCACCGGTGCGTCCACGGTCCCGTTTGAAGGAATCGGTCCGCCGGCGATCGTCAGCGGCGCCACTCCGTCGCCTGCCTTAGTGCGGATCTGTCTCGGGAGTGCACGCGGAATGAACTGGACCTGTCGCCTCTGAGCGACGCACGGCTTCATTTTGACGCGCGCACGGTCGAGTCCGGCGATGCAGAGATAGCCTTCAAGCCGCGGCAAGCGCTGGATCTCGGAGGCCATCACGACCGGCTCGGTCCGCCGTGAAGGATGGGTATTGAAGCGATTGCCGCGCTGGGCTGTGCTTATTCCGATTTCGTCCCGGAGCGTCTCGCGGTCGCCAATCTGCCGCGCGATGAACGCCGCCGTCTCGGGCTCGTCTACGCGCAGCAGGAGCTTGGTCGAAGGCATCGAGGCAAGGACCGTGGCCTGCTCCTGACCATAGATCCGGCGCAGTTGGGCAATGCTCTGAAAGCCGAGAACGGCGGCCAGTCCGTGCTTGCGGCCACGTGTTACCAGCGTCTCGAGCTTCGCCTGGCGGCCCAGCACAGGCAGCTCGTCCACGATGATCCAGACCCTTCGGCGGGGGTTGGAGTTGAGCAATCGGCCAACCAAGAGATCGAGCCAGAGGTTGGCGAGCGGGAGCGCCGCGGAGTTGGAGTCGTCGCGCATCGTGAGGAACAACGATCCTTCAGGCTCCTGCGACCATTCGAGTGCGCACCACCGGGGGCGTCCGTCTGGAGGCGGCAGATACAGGAAAGGCCGGGTCGCGTTGGCGACAGTCGCGACGATCCCGGCGCCCTGCTCGTGCGCGCCCGGATCGATCAGACTGTATGCCGGCGTACCGGACAGCGCCTGCTTCAACTGATCGCGATTGAGTTCGAGCAGCTTGGGAATGCTCTGTGGCTCTCGGGAAGTACCGACCCCAAGCAGGCTCTCCAGTAGAGTCCGGCTGGACTGGCGGAAGAAGTGATCCGACCCGCTCTCGTAGCCTCGCGGGGGCTCGGGAATCAGAGAAGCCGCCAGCGTCGCCGCGTCAGCCTCGTAGTAGCGCTCGCTCAATTCGAGCCACGGCGACCAGTACGGACAGCGCTCATCGACCGGGTTCAGGATCACGTCATCCCGCCCAGGCCGGTAGAATTCCAAAACGTATTCGCACTCGGGATCGACCACGATGGCAATCTCGCCGCGCGCCTGAACCTGACGGAGGAGCGAGCGGATCGCCATGGATTTGCCGGCGCCTGTTGCACCGGTGACGAGGAAGTGCTCGCACTCCATGGAACGCGGAATGCGGGCCCCCGCGAGTTCGACTCCTACGCGGTCATTGGGCGTGGTGCTGCGGCGAAGCTCGCGCGAGAGCTGTCGCGGCGAGATCAGTCTGAGTCCTCGAAGATACCTCCCTTCCGGACGATCATCCGGATCTCGTAGGAGCACGAAACCGATCACGACGACTATGAGTGTGGGCAGAACCCTCCCCAGATGCTGTAGGCGGCGAACCAATCGCCGAAGTCGCGGTTCAGATAGAAGCGCCAGTTCAGGTAGGCGTACATGCTGTCGATGGTGGCCCGGCCGCCTTTGTAGGGAAGCGTCAGGAAATAGAGCGGAACCTTCTGGGTGAAGAACCAGGCGAGGATCCAGCGGCCGGAGTAGTCGTGCGCGCCCGGCCCGGAGATGCGCCCGGTCCAATACCAGACGATGAAGACGTCGGAAGCCGCCCAGAGCAGGATCCAGAGCAGAAAGCAGCGCAACCAGAGGCGCAGCAGCATACCCGCCGAAGCGTGACTCAATTCGTATCGGATGGCAGTGCGTGACAAATTCATATGGTTCTTCTCCTCAGCCGGCGCAGGTAGCTTTCGGCTTCCTGTTGCGCGGCTTGTCGGATCTGGTCGGTGACCTCGGACCCAACTTGGCGATCGAGCAGATGCTGGAGGGTGAGCCGGGTACGGGTGAGATCGAACAGAATCTGATCGAGATCGCGTTGCTGGTTGGTCTGGCTGGACGAGACGTTCTGCTGAGCGCCAAAGCGCTCGCCAAGCACGGCGCGGATCAATTTGCGCGGCGAGACGCCCCTCTCACGCGCCGACTTCTCGATCCGCTCCAGTAATTCCGGCGCCAGCCGGACCGTGTACGCAATCTCCGACATCGGACTTCTCTCGGTGTGTGCTCAGTTAAAGCGCTGCTTGCATCAATGATTCCGCGGACTTACGGCTGATGTGCTTCGCACTCTCCGGACGCCGTACACGCTCGCGTGTACGATGAAGCGCCCGGACTCACGCCACTTTCCGATGCGCCGTGTACGCTCTGGTACACATCATTCATCCCAAGGGATGAGTGGCGTGTCAGTCCGAAACACGTGCGAAGCACGTCAGCCGGTACCGCGATGAGGCAAGTCACGGTTGCACCTTGGCGCTGCCGTTGGATGAAGCCGGAGCGGAGCCGCGGCGGGGCTGATTGTCGCCGCCAGAGCGCGACCACGACTGGAACTCACGGTCGGCATCGAGGAAGGCGCGAAGAATCTCGGGAATAAGCGCTCTCGCGTCCACGGAGTCTCCATGGATGTGCTCATAGTATCGCGCGTAGCGTTCGAGGCTGGCGTTCAGGTCGCCGGCCAGCATGACGCGGGCCTGAACGGAGCGGAGCGGTTTGGTGATGCGTGCGAGTTTCATCTTGGACCTCCAGACTGCGGAGCTTGTGTTGCTTCGAACTGATTCAGAGGGCGACGTAATTGAGGAGATGGACGATTGCCAGCGCAATGCCGCCGCCGATGCTGGAGCCCAACAGTCGGCGTGCCTGCTCGTCGTGGCCTCCGAGCGCGTAGAGGACTACGGCGCTGGTGAACGCGAGCGCGATAGCCGCTGGAGTTACGGTGCTGATGAGCATGTCTTGAAAGGCAATCAGCGTCTGGTCCCATGGCAATTCGCCAGCGGTCGGAGCGGCCAAGCAAGGGCTGGCTGACAGCAAGAGAGCGATTGTCGCACCTGGGGTCACAAGACTGATTGCTGTGCGTCCAAATGATCGTTTCATTGCAGTTGCCTTGTCCGCGGGATTTTCGCTGGACACTGGAAGCGGGTTCTTGCATGTCTAAGACACGTAATTATGGAATTTCGTAATTTATGTCAAGAGGCTTGACGAAGCAGGCCGCTTACTGATCGGCGGACAACCAAAGATCGCGTCGCTGGCGCGTTCGCAGGCAGTCAGCCCTGCATTGCCGGCTTCACGATCGTCTTACCTGTAGGTTTGCCGAGTCTAGGATGTCGGAGGCTGCTTGCTGGCGGGGAATGTCTTACGGGCACTTGTTGATTTCGATACGCTGAAGTGGCCCACTTCGATACTGTAAATTAGGGAAATCGCGGGGGAAATAGATGTGATCTGGTTGGAGCGCGGCGGCGATCGCCCCGCCGCCTTCTACGAAGTGGAACACTCGACACCCGTGTACAGTGGGCTGCTCCGTTTCAATGACGTCCATTTGATGCTCCCGAGCCCGACGCTGCGATTCGGCATCGTGTCAAACGACGAACGTCGGGCGCTTTTCGTCCGACAGCTGGCTCGGCCGACATTTAAGGCAAGTAGACTCCATGAACTCTGCACTTTTTTCGAGTATCGCAATGTCTTTGATTGGCACAGAAGAATCCAGACACGAGAACAGAGTCATACGTGACAGCTTTCGATCTGAAAGATTGTCTTGTCGTTACGTAGGCCATTTTTACAAGAGCGCGAAAATGATGATCCCTAGAATTACAATCGAAATTCGCAAAGGCATGGCAACAGTACTGACGAAGAAGCTGCGGTTGCCTGAATCGCATGGACTCAAGGCCAAGCCGGCAACCATTGCTGTGGTAATCCGGGATTATGACATTGAAGGTGGCTCGCCCGGCGAAAATGTCGTCAGGCGAGGCTATTCTCGTGAAATTACAGAAATCACAGTCGAATAGTGAACCTCAGGTGAGGTCGAGGGAAAACTCTACTTCCGACGAAGCGCATCGCGTCCATCAGCTTCATGCGGGCTTCCTGCGAATCCGACCAATGGGCAAGCCGGTTTACGACCCGGCGAAACCATATGGCGGACACCGATGAAGATTGCGGCAACGCACTCGCATCTGAATGGCATCGAATTTTTACTTGTGCATCATCCGCAACGCTGGAAGGAAACACAGGATGTGATCGCAGCCGTTGACGCGGAGAAATGCCGGACCAAAAAAATCGAAGGAGAAGCGCAAGGCTGCGCTAGGACTGCTCTATTCGCCTGTCGATATGAACAAGGCGATGCGCGGCGCGTTTAAGACGCTCGGATGGAGCGAACAGCGAACCTCTTATTGGGTGACCGCGGATGTTCACCTGATCCGTAAGACCATCAACCTGAAACCCGTTCAGCAAAAGGCTGAAATTGAAGGAGCTGGTCACCGCGCTATCAGTTCCTATAACCAAACCGATTTCGTGAAAGACCGGATCGCTGTCGAGGTGCAACTTGGGAAGTACTCGTTTGTGGCTTACGATCTATTTGTGAAACACATGGCGTTTTTTGTCGGCGACGTCATCGACGTGGGCATCGAGATTTTGCCGATGAAAGACCTGCAATCTCGAATGTCGTCGGGCATCGGTTACTATGAATCCGAACTCTACAACGTCATTCGACAGGGCCGCGGGGTTCCTGCCGTGCCGCTGGTGCTGGTCGGCGTGGTGCCTTGAAGGGAGCCCCTCCAGCGACGATGAGCGACAGCTTCCCCGCGCCGTCAAGCTGGACGAGTTCTGACCCTGAACGCAGTTACTTCTCCTCGTACCACTTGATCGCACCGCGCAGGCCGCGTTCCTTCTGCACCGCGCGGACCTCGTCGTTGCCCGGCCCGAAATGGAAAATCGCGTCGAACTCGGCGCCCGCCAGCACTGTGCTGCGAAAACCCCGCAAGTCCATCGCGCGATTGATCGCGAGCTTCTCGAGCCGGAGCTTTTGCGCGGGCACCTTGGCCACCCGCCGGGCATAATCGTAGGTTTCAGCTTCGAGGCTCGCGGCCGCAAACGCGCGCGTCGCGAAGCCCATCGCCTCGGCTTCTTTGCCGCTGATCCGGCTGCCGGGCAGAAAAGCGAGGTATTTCGTTCGATGCGGCCCGACCATCCAGTTCCAAAACGCGCTGACGTAGCCGGCCCCGGCCGGAATCGAAGGGAACCCGATCTGGGCGTCGTCCGCCACAAAGATCATGTCACTGCTCACGCAGAGTTGCGTCGCGCCCGCGAGGCAGTAGCCATGCACCATCGCGATGACCGGCTTGGGCAAATCGCGCAAGCGGAGCCAGTGCTCGACGTAGCGTTGCAGAAACTGCTGATCGGAGTCGATCGTGAATTTCTCCGAGTTGCCCTCGCCCCAGCCTCCGGTCAGATCATAACCGGTCGAAAAGGCGCGCCCCGCACCGCGGATGATCACGATTTTGATCTCGGCGTCCTTTTCGATTTCCGTGAGCGCCTCTCCGAACTCGCCGATCAGCCCCGGAGTCATCGCGTTCAATTTCTCGGGCCGGTTGAGCGTCAGCGTCCCGATCAGTTCGTGCTTCTCGAGCGTAATATTCGTGAATGCCATGATGCCTCTTTCAGTGCAGATGATTTACGCGATGACAATCAGGTTGCTCGAAAACTTGCAAGCACCGCGCGTTTGGTCGCGGAAGCCGACGCGGGCTATAAGAGGGACGCCTGCTGTGAAGCCGCATCCCGAGAGCCGAGGTTATCAGAGATGAAAGCTGCGATTTTCCGTGAGATCAACCAGCCCTTGTCGATCGAGCAAATCGAGATCGGCCAGCCGCAAGCGCATGAAGTCCTGATCCGCACCGTCGCCGTCGGCGTCTGCCACAGCGATCTGCATTGCCTCCACGGCGCGCTGCCGACCAAACTTCCGGCGGTTCTCGGCCACGAACCTGCTGGCATAATCCAGGCCGTCGGGGCCGCCGTGACCGCGCTTAAGCCTGGCGATCACGTCATCGCCTGCACCTCGATTTATTGCGGCAATTGCACGCAATGCCTGCTCGGCCGGCCGCATCTATGCGTCGGGCGCGCCGACTGCGAGCGGCCGCGTGACCAGCCGCCCCGCCTTTCGCAGAAGGGGGTCCGCCTGACTCAATTCGCCGATCTGGGCGCCTTCGCCGAACAGATGCTCCTCCACGAGCGCGCCGTACTCAAGATCGGCGATGACATCCCGCTCGACCGCGCCGCGCTGCTCGGATGCGCCGTTACCACCGGCGTCGGCGCCGCGCTCAACACCGCGCAGGTCGCGCCCGGCTCTTCGGTGGCGGTGTTCGGCTGCGGCGGCGTCGGCATCTCGGTGATTCAAGGGGCGCGGATCGCCGGTGCGCGGCAGATTATCGCCGTCGATATTCGCGACAATAAACTCGAAATCGCCCGGCACTTCGGCGCGACCGATGTGATTAACAGCTCATCCGCCGATGCGGTCCGCGAAATCAAGCGCTTGAGCAACGGCGGCGCGGACTACTCTTTCGATGCGATCGGCAATCCGCGCGTGCTTGAGCAGTGTATCTATTGTCTCGCGCCGCGCGGCCTCGCCACCCTGGTCGGCGCAATCCCACCCGATCAAAAGGTCGAATTCAACGCCGGCCATCTCTTCGTCGAGAAGCGCGTCCAGGGCTGCTACATGGGCTCGAATCGATTCCAACTCGACATGCCCAAGTATCTCGACCTTTACCGGCAGGGCCGCCTCAACCTGGACGACATGATCAGCCGCCGCGGGCGCCTCGAAGACGTCAACGAGGCCTTCCGTGCGATGGAAGCGGGCGAAGTCACCCGCACCGTCCTGACTTTCGACTAGTGTCCTGAGTCTGAAGAATATCGCCGGAGCCGGAATCGAGGCAGTAGTCGCCTTCGCGGACGGCGCGCCAATCCGGATCGCGGACCCCCAACGCCATGTGCATTGCAAAGCAGCCAAGGTCATGACCGCGAGCGACGTCCCGAAAGGGCTTCCGCCAGCAATTGATTCGCGGTTACTTCTCGCCGAACGCCCACGCCTTGATCAGATGATGGGCGATTGCGATCGGCGGCGGCACCCGGATGCCCGCGACCTGCTTTCCCGCCAGCAGCTCGCGCGCGACGCTGCGCTCGAGCCAGCGCACTTCGGCGAGCTCGTTGTCGTCCGCCTTGGCGGCGCGGCTCGCGGCCTGCGCAAAGCATCCGATCATTAGCGACGAGGGAAAGGGCCATGGCTGCGTCGCATAATAAGTTACCGCGCCGACCTTAAGGCCCGCCTCCTCCATCAGTTCGCGGCGGACGGCTTCCTCGATCGTTTCGCCGGGCTCGATGAAGCCTGCCAGCGCCGAGAACATCCCGGCCGGAAACTGTTTGCCGCGCCCGACGAGGCATGCTTCACCGTTGGTCGCGAGCATGATCACCACCGGATCGACGCGCGGAAAATGTTCCGCCTTGCATTGGCCGCATAGCCGCCGATAGCCCGCATCCATGATCTTCGTCGCTGCGCCACACCGCGGGCAGAAACCGTGGCGCTGATGCCAATCGATTATCGCCTTAGCTTGCGCGATGATCGCGGCGTCTTTGATCGAGACAATTTGCGCAGCGTTACGGGCCTCGCGGAAATGGCCGAGTCCGGCAAGCGGTTCTCTTGTCCCCGGGTCGCCGCTCGCGGCGAGGTCGAGTGCGAACACCGCGAGGTCACCGTCGAGGCCGAGAAAAACGCACGCCGCGTCTTCATCCGCAAGCGCATCCGCGATTTCCGGATGGACCAGGCCGAGCTCCGTGGGTGCGACCGCCTCTTCCAGCCCGCGAAGAAATGGCGCGAGACGCCACATTGGCAAAATCAGCGAGGAGGGTTCGCGCCGCCTGGCCTCGATCCAGGCTGTATCGGTGCGCTTCTCGCTCGCGCGATTAAGGGGATTTCCGGCAAAGGGAATCATTCAGACCCCCACCGTATAAAAGTTACGGCAGAGCTGTCCATCCGGAACCCTATAAGCAGAATCCTCGAACTCTGTGGAGCGCCGCGCCCGCGGTGCGCGCCCATTTCGGTGCGGACCGGAGCGCAGGTGCGCGTCGGATCGCGCAGCAGCGCAAACGCGATTTATCTATTTGGGAGACAGGCACAACCTTCCGCAGTGGAACGTAGAGATGCGCGCTGCCCGAAAAACCGGGAAAGGACAGAAGGGGATTGGGCGGGAAATTCGGAAGGTTTCTGACCCCTCTCCATGCAGGAGAGGGGTCAGGGAGAGCTTCCTCAGTGAGTCCGATCGTAGCGATTCTCGCGATGATCAAACCTGTACGGATGCGACCGCCACTGCCGGCGCGCGTCGGGATGAGTCGCCAGAAATTCGTGCAGACCCGGATGGTTACTCACGTACTGCTGATTATCGATCAGCCGGGGATTTGTGTTGAGCTGCTGCGCGACCTCGGGATGCTGATCGAGGTAGCGGTCACTGTTCGCGAGCGGCTGCGGAGCATTTGGATTGTAAGGCTCATGCCAGCCATTGAGCCGGTCTTCCCGGCTCAGAAATTGGTAGGGATGCTGTCGCAGATCGCTCCGCACCTGCGGATGATTCTCCAGGTATTCCTGCAGTCCGGGATGACTGGCCATGAACTGCGGATTGTCGGCCAACGCCGGATTCGACGCCAACTGCTGCGCGACGTCGGGATGCTGCGACAAGTAGCCGTGGTCAAAGCGCCACGAGGCATTATTGGCGTTGTTGTAAGAATTCCAGCCGCCCGCTGGATAAGGATGATAATTTCCGGTCCAGTTATTGGGCCAGTATCGACCACGCCAATTGTTGGCCTGGTCTTCGGCGGACATAAAGCGGTACGGATGATGTTTTATCAGTGACCTGACTTCGGGATGATTCGCAAAGTATTCACGCAGGCCCGGATGGTCCGTCATGTATTGCGAGTTATCGACCAACGCGGGATTGCCGGCCAATTGCTGAGCGATCTGCGGATGCTGGTTCAGGTAGCCGTAATCAAAGTTGGCCACCGGGCTGTTTTGCGCCATGGCCCCAGTACCGAGCGCGCCGACCAGAATCGACGCCGCAAAGGCCGTAAGCAAACGTTTCTTCCTTTTACCTTCAGTTTTCATCAACTTGGACCTCCCGTCTTTCTCCTTTGATCGGCGATTTGTGCCGCTCAAATCGTTGGACGCAGAGCGGCTCGCTTCCGTTTACGCTACTCGAGGTTGCGGAGTTCGCGAAGCATTCCGCAGCAATCGTAAGGAACAAAGAAATTCTCCGGGCTTTCATGAGACACTGCGCTGCGAAGGTAAACGAATCTTAATCTCCTTCCGTCCAATGCTCTGCGGGGAGTAACATCGGTCCGGCGTCGGCTAAAGCGAGCAATTTCCCGTCATTCGATGAGAATTGTCGCGCGCGCATCCCCAGAAGTGGGCGCAGCCGTACCAGAGAGATGGACCGGTGAATTTGGAGCCGACGGATGAGGAACTGTGCCAAAGAATCGCCGCGCACGACAATATGGCCTTCGAGACGCTGGTCGAACGCCATCAGGCGCGGGTCTTCCGCATGGCCGGCTCCATTCTGGGCAACGAGGCCGACGGCCGTGACATCGCACAAGAAGCTTTCATCCGTTTGTTCGAGTCGGCCCATCGCTTTGACGGGCGTTCGCGCTTTTCCACCTGGTTTTACCGGATCGTCGTCAACCTTTGCATCGATCATCAGCGGCGCAACCGCTGGTGGCGGAAAGTCCTGCCGCTCTCAAGTCCGCGCGAGGAGTCGGACGAGCCGCCGATCGACCCGCCTTCTGAACAACCGGGTCCCGAGCTGGACGCGATCCGCAGTCAGACCGCGGGGAACCTCCGCGAAGTGCTCAAGCAACTTTCACCGGCGCAACGCGCCGCCGTCCTGCTGCACGTGCAGGAGGACCTCAGCAGCCGTGAGATTGCCGCGGTGCTCAAATGTTCGGAAAGCACGGCCCGCGTGCATTTGCATCGGGGCGTGACGCGACTGATGAAGATGTTGAAGGAAACTTAGCCATGCTGCGCAGGCATCCTGAAGCTGATCTGATTCCTTGGTTGCGCGGTGAACTTGCCGGGCGCGAGCGGACGCGGGTCGAGGCTCATCTGCAGAACTGCGGCGAGTGTCCTGCGCAGGCGCAAGCGCTGACGCGGGCGCTGGGTTTGATCGCGCGCGAAGTCGCGCAGCTGCCCACGCCGGAATGGAGCGCATTTCGCAGCGAATTGCGGCGCAAGCTGGCGGCGCGCAAAGCGCCGTCGCGGCTGCCGTGGCAACAAGCGATCTTCGCGTGGAGACCGCTGGCGGCCGCGGGCGTCGCGGCAATTGCGATTGTCTCGCTGGCCATACTGCATCGCGGGCCGCATCGCGCGGTGCCCGTGACCGATCAATTGGGTCTCGAGCAACTCGCTTTCGAAGACGTGGCCAGCCGCACCGATGTCGGACTCCTGCGCGATTATCCGATGGTCGAGCGGCTAGACCTGCTCGAAAATGATAATTATGAAGTCATCGAGCATCTCGATGAACTGGCGCCATCAGATTCAAAGGCTGCAGGGGTCCGCCACCTTTAGGGCGATCATGGCGATGACCTTCACCACGGTACTGCTTTTCGTCAGCGTGCGACGGGGTGTGGCGCAACAATCGCCGCCGCTGCGGATGCTGCTCAATCTCGATCTGTTCGCAGCGCCGACACCGGAGCCCGGGAGCGACGCGACGCCGGGTCCGTCGATGCTCGATCAGATCCAGACCCTCAACCAGATGGGATATCTGGCGGGCTCCGGGTCGAATTCTGCTCCAGCTTCTGGCGACGAGCCCCCGGTACCGCCTATTCCTGACGCTGCTCCGACTCCTGATGCGGGTCTACCTCCGAATGCCGGGCCGCCAGCCAACACGGAAGGAGTGCCGCAGCTATGAGCCGCCGCCGGCATAGCGGGATGTCCAAGCCTCTCACGATGTCCAAGCATCGCGGGATGACATGGACTGTGAGCGCAATCGCGCTCGCGCTCGTCTCGATCGTCGCGGCAGCGCCGGTCCGCGCGCAGGCGCCCGACTCCGGATATTCGTATAGCGCTGCGGAGCAGGAACTAATCCGCCAGCATCCGGACGAATGGGCGAATCTGACGCCGGACGAGCGCAGTCGGGTGCTGGAGAATTTCTCGCACTGGCAGCAGATGACGCCGGATGAACGGATGGGCGTGCAGCGGAACTTTCGCGAGTTTCGCAGCCTGCCGCCCGAAGAACGAGCGCACGTGCTGCAGGGACTGCGGCGGTGGCGTCAGTTGCCGCCGGAGCGGCGCGCCGAGCTCAGCCAGCGCTACGCGCGCTTCAAGCGCCTGCCGCCGGAGCAACAGCGGCGGATTACTCAGCGTTATCAGCGCTTTCAAAGCATGCCGCCGGGCGGACGTGAGCGCATGCTCAACAATTACCAGCGCTGGCAGCGGATGTCGCCGGAGGAACGCCAGCAGATGCGTGCGCGTTTCCGCGCGATGCATCGTCATTCGGGTGAGGGTGGCGGTGATGGTCGTCCGGGACCCGAAAGCAAAAACCCCTGATTACCCCGTAAGAGCGGCGGGTTAACGCGATTCGACTTCGCGAAAGCCGACGTTGTCGAGGCCGTTGATACGCGCCACGACGCCGCTGAATTGAGCGGGCATGAATGGATCCTCGCGCGGCACGTAAAGCTCGAACTCAGGCTGCATGATGTGCACCTGGAAGGCCTTATCGACCTGCGCCACCGTGCCGGTGAAGCGGATGTAATCTTCGTTGCTGCCGTAGTTCTGGTCGGTGACGGCGAGGCCCTGTGCCTGGAGCCATTGCAGCACCGCGTTGAACTGGTCCTGCGACTCGCCGAAGCGGGCGTGAACCTCCTTCGGATCAAGCCATTGGTGATAACGTTTCGAGTGCGGATCCTCGACCTCGGCCATCAAACGATCGAGTTCCGCCTGATCGTGGTTGGCGAATTCGAGTTCCATCGTGAGCACCTTGTCCGGCGGCGCCTCCTTGGCCTTTTTCATGAGGCTATTGAGCGCCCCGGAATGGCGCTGGATGCGAGCAACCGGCACCGCGTTGGCAGCCGGCGTCGAGCTTTCGGCGCAGCCGAAAAGAGCAAGGGTAAGCGTCGCGAGCAGGGCCACGGGCAGCAGCCGGAAGAGCGTGGCGCGCGCGGTATGAGCGGGACCCATCTCGAAATCAGCGAATCGTAAAAGCGCCACGCTTGCAAGATCGGTCGTGGACGCTCGATCACTCATCCATTCGCGATGAATTCGAGAACTCTTGAAGCAATTCCGGTTCCGCCCTTATATACGAAACTTTAGAGCTGCCATCGCTCAGCCGCGGTCAACGCCGGACCACTCGGAGCTAAGCTACCAGCTCCGAGTGGCCGCATATGAAGAAACTGAGATCTTGGTTTCTTACAGGGGCACGATGACGCTCTCCGCGATGCCGGTCATTTCAATGCAGCGCCAGGTCGCCGGCCGGTGCGGGATAGAATCCGGGCCGCTGAAGGTCTCGTAGACCCCGACCGTGCAAAAGTGCGCCGTCTGACCGCGGGCCACGTCGATAAACGGCAGGAAGAAGCCGAACCGCTCTCCGCCCGTGTCAATACTGAGGATCAGCGGGACGGATACTAATTCCCCAAGGCCGGTGTCATTAGAGAGGACCTGTGCGGACGTGAAGTCTTTCTGGAACGCCCCGGCTTTGTATACCAGGGCAACGAGGCCGGGCGTGAGGCCGATCGTGTAATCCACTTCGACGCCTGCACCCTTGAGCAAGAACTTGTTTGCAGCCATTTCCTTTTTCTCCTTGTGGGTTTTGGCCAGAATTATTCGTTTGGCCTACCCTTTCCGTTTCAATTGAAAGGCGTTCAAAACGAGCGAACGGGTTGTTCAACCACAATGAACAATTCGGTCGAAGCTCACTTTTTTGTTTTGAATTCAATGCAAAGTGGCTGCGAACCCTGAAGCTTGTAGCTTGCAGGGCGCTAGTGCACGTTCGAGGCTTGCCAAAACACTCCTGCCATCGCTAGCTTGGCGACTTGGGCGACCCCATCGAGGGCGCCGACGCTAAAGGAGGACGACTCCTGTGCAGTTGATGTATTTCACCGAACGGCCCTATCGCGACGTTCCCGAAGACGAGGTGATCAAGCACGGCGCCTTCTTCGGCCTGTCGAATAAATTCTTTGATCGCGAAGTCGGCGCGCGCCTCTATCAGGAGTATCTGGACGAGGCGGTTTATGCCGAAGAGGTTGGCTTCGACGCGGTGATGCTGAATGAGCATCACGGGACGCCGTTCTGCATGGGCGGCGTGATGAACGTCGAGGCGGCGATCCTCGCGCGGATTACGGAAAAGATCAAAATCGTCCTGCTCGGTAATCCGCTGCCGACCTTCAAGAATCCGCTGCGCGTGGCCGAGGAGCTGGCGACGATCGATTGTATCTCGCGCGGGCGGCTGGTGCCCGGATGGGTGCGCGGCGCGGGCAGCGAGCAGATCTTCAACAACGCCAACCCGGCCTACAACCGCGAGCTCTTCAACGAAGCCCACGACGTCATCCTCGCCGCCTGGACGCGGCCGGGTCCGTTCCGCTGGGAGGGCAAGCATTTCAATTATCGCTTCATCAATCCGTGGGTGACGCCCTATCAGAAGCCGCGCCCGCAGATTTGGATTCCGGGCGTGCTCAGTCCCGAAACCGTCGATTGGTGCGCGCGGCATCGTTACCTCTACCTGGGTCTCGGCACCGGACTGAGCGCGACCGTCGAGCTGTGGAACCTCTACGCCGATGTTGCCGCGCAGGAGGGGTACATCGCCGGCCCGGAGAACTTCGGCTACCTGCAACACGTCTTTTGCGCCGAGACTGAGGCGAAAGCCGATGAACTCGGCCGATGCCATCTGTTCGGCGGCGGCCAGGTCAATTTCTCGCGGCCTGAACATACGCTGCCGCCCGGCTATAACTCGAAGGAGGCGACGCGGCGGCTGGCGCGGGCAACCGCCAGCGGCGACAGCGGCGCCGGCACGCTCGGGATCAGCGCTGAGCAGCTCGGGCGGGCGCGCGGTGATGCACCCAAAAAAGACAGTACGAAAAAGCGGCTGCAGCGCGGCGACGCCTCGATCGCTGACGCCAAAGCTGCGATCTATGGCCGCTACGAGAAGACCAAGAAGAGCATGGCCGTCGTGGCCGGGACACCAAAATCGGTGCTGCCGAAGATTCGGCGCATCCTCGAAACTCTGCGGCCGAGCGTCTTCGGCTTCTTCGCGTCGCAGGGCCCGGTCAGCTTCGCCGATCGCATGACGAATATTCGCCTGCTGGGGCAGGAGGTTCTGCCCGCGGTGCGCGAGATGGGCAAGGAACTCGGGCTGGTCGATCCCTTCCAACGCGAGCCGGGCTCGCGTCCGTATATCGCTGGGACACAGCGCGAACCGCTGGTCTCGCTCAAGGCGCGGGCGGCATCACGCTGAGCCGGGCTCGACGTGACGCACGCGTCTATTTCGCGAGCGTCGGGCTGGTCACGATTGCGACCGCGCTCAAGGCCGCGGAGGTTTTCATCCCGCCGACCTTGGTAAAGGTCTGCGTCGTCGGATCGTAGATCTCGGCGACCTTGGTGGTCTTGGCGTTACTCGTATCTTTCGAGCCGCCGAAACCGCCGGCTACGAGCACCGTCCCGTCGGTGAGCCGTACTGCGGCGTGACCGGCGTGAGGATGCTTCATCGTGGAGGCGCATACCGTCTGGTTGGTTTTCTTGGTCACAACAGTTCCGCCGATGCAAGAAAAGGTCTTGGAAGTTGGATTGTAGAGTTCCGCGCCCTGCGCCACTGAGCCGAAAAACGCACCAAAGCTGCCATTGGTGAAAATCACGATCTGCGACGCGTCGAAACCGCCCGTGATGAGGACCGTGCCGTCCGCGAGCAGGGTCGCCCCCTGCAGAAGCAAAGTCTCCGCCATCGGCGCGGCGGTTGCGGTGAAGGTTTGCGTTGCCGGATCGAAGATGTCGGCTGTGGCAGTCGCGCCAAAGGCAAACCCGGGAAATCCGTCACTGTCGCCGCCGGCGACTAACACGGTGCCGTCTTGAAGGGCGGTCGCGGTGTGGAACGCGCGAAAATCGCTCATGCTCGAGGCGACCAGGCTGAAGGTGCCGGTCGCGGGATTGTAAAGCTCGGCGGTATTCAACGTCAGGCCCTGAGAGGACGAACCAATGGTGTTGTTGGCGAGGCCGCCAGTGAGCAAAACTTCGCCGGCCAGAGGACCGGTGGGAAACAGTGTCGCCGTCTGGAAAGCGCGCGGGCTGTTCAGGCTGCCTTTGGTTGCAGTGAAGGTCACGGCGACCGGATCGAAAATCTCGGCGGTGGTTTGCGGCGCACCAGTCGCGTCGAGGCCGCCGGCGATCAGCACAGTGCCGTCACTCAAAAGCGTCGCGGTGCAGCCGGCGCGCGGCGCAGTCATGGACCCGGTGACCGCAGAGAAGAGCCCAGTCGCGGGCGCATACTGTTCGGCACTGTTCAGCGGCATCAGGGTCAGCGTCACTTCGTTCTTGGTGGTGGCCGACCCTTGCGCGCCGCCGAAGACAAAGATCGGTTGCGTCGCGGGCGAATTCGCCAGGCTCAGGCCGCAGGGCGCGATGCGGCTGCTGCTCATCGCGCCGGCGGTAGAGAATTTTTTGGTGGTCGGATCGTAGAACTGCGCCTTGCCCGTCGATTTTGTGCCGCTCACGCCGCCGGCGATTAAGACGTCGCCAGGCACCGGTATCTTGATCTTGGCCGCCGCCGTCGCCTCGGCTGCCTGACCGCTGCTCGCGGCGGCCATCGCGTCTATCTGTGCGAGGACAAAGCGTTGATTGACGATCGTCGAGTGCGAGCAACTGGCTTGCATAATCAAGCCCAGCACGGTCGTCACAACCACAAGGCGGAAAGGGCTGAATCCATTTGCTTGCTTACGCATCTTCTGTTCCTTTTTGGATGTTTAGACTAGTGCAATTAGTGCTTCGTTATAATATCTCACGCAATCGACCACGAGGACTTGTTTTGTTACGTTCCGAGTCAATATACGTCGCGACTAGGACTATGCGAAGCCATTTTGTTGATCGGTCGAAACACCAATTAAGGGTCACCAAACTCGGCCGTCCCGCGATTGACCTTCTGTCCAAGCGGTACGATTGCTCGCCCTTGTAGTTTGACCCATGGGAGTTTAGAGTTTTCATCCGAAAAAGCGTCGCCAGCCTCTGGAACAACCGGCAGAGGCGTACTTTTTGGGAGGTCAAAACATGCCCGATTTCGATAGTCGATGGGTCGAGCGCTGGCAAAAAGCGGTCAACGGCGACGATGTCGCGAAACTCCTCGGCCGTCATTTCAGCGCCAACGTGCTGCTCGAATTCGGCGATAAGGCCTACGTCATCCATTTCCGCGACGGCGGGATCGCCAAGGTCGAAAACGGCACCAATGCCGAGAGCTGCTATGCCTTCGCGCTGCGCGCGCCCGCCGAGACCTGGGGCAAATTCGTCCAGCCCGAACCGCCGCCGATGTACAATGACATCATCGCGATGTCTCATCAGCTGCATGGGCGCCTCAAAATTGAGGGTGACACCAAGCAGCTATGGCAGAATTTGCGGGCGTTCGCGTGGGCGCTTGATTTGATGAGACGCTAGCGGAACGAAGTGGAGCGAGCAGGCGAGTCCGCGAGCTGCGTCAAGATTCTTAGTTCATCATTTTGCAGCAGCTTGCCAGGCGCGCAACCCGGGAGAGAAGGTCGATGGCTAAGATTGAATCAGTTATCGGACGCTACATTTATGTGCCCTACCAGGGCGAAGAATATCGGGTCTATTACGAGGAGGCTGGCAAGGGTATTCCGCTGGTCTGTCTGCACACCGCGGGCACCGACGGCCGCGAGTGGCGTCATCAGCTTAACGATGCGGAAATCCAGAAGCGCTTCCGCGTAATCGCGTTCGACATGCCCCGCCACGGCAAGTCGATTCCGCCGCGCAACTGGTGGAAGGAAGAGTACAAGTTGACGTCAAAATTCTACTCGGAGTTTACCGTCGCGTTCTGCAAGGCGCTCGAACTCGAGCAGCCGGTGGTGATGGGTAGTTCGATGGGCGGCAATATCTGCCTCCATCTGGCGCTGAATCACAGCAATTACATGCGCGCGCTGATCGCGGTCGAAGCCTGCGACTACTCGCCGGGCTGGTGGCTGGACTGGCTGCATCATCCGCATATTCATGGCGGCGAGGCGAGCGCGACCGCGGTCTATGGCCTGATGGCGCCGCAGAGCCCGCTCGAGTATCGGCAGGAGACCTGGTGGTACTACGCGCAGGGCGGTCCCGGAGTTTTCAAAGGCGATCTCTACTTCTACAGTATCGATCACGATTTCAGGCAGCTCTGCGCGAAACTCGACGGCAAGGTGCCGATCTACTTCATGACCGGGGTCTATGACTTCGCCTGCACGCCCGAGATGACGCGTCAGACGGCCGAGAAGGTCAAGGGTTCAGAGTGCATCATCATGGAGGGTATCGGCCATTTCCCGATGTCGGAGAATCCCGAGATTTACAAAAAATACCTGATGCCGGTGCTCGACAAGATCAAATAATTCGACCTCACGATCTTTGGCAAACAAAAAAGAGGCGTCATGCGGCGTCTCTTTTTTTGTGACTGTCAATAGAAGGTGCAATGACCTAGGCTATGAGGCTTGGATACAAACCAGCGCGAGTAAGGCTATGGCAAGCGAAGATCAAACGATGGCGTCCAAGGCCGATGGCCATCTGGAAATCGTCCGCAACCAGTTCAACCGTCAGGCGGAAGCCTATGTTGCGGTGCCGATCGTAACCGATCCGGCCTTTCTCAGTTATATCGTTTCAATTTCCGGCGTCAGCAAAAGCGACCGGGTGATCGATATCGCCAGCGGACCCGGCTTTATCGCGATGGCGTTCGCGCCGCATTGCCGCGAGGTGATCGGGATCGATGCGACCGATCGTTTCGTCGCGCGGGCCAGCGCCGATGCCGCGCGCCGGCGGCTGGACAATGTTTCCTTCACGCTCGGCGATGTCGAGCGGATGAGCTTTGCGGACGCGAGCTTCGATATCGCGGTTTGCCGCTTCGCCTTCCATCATTTTCCACGGCCGGCGAGTGTTCTGGCCGAGATGCGGCGGGTTGTCCGGACCGGCGGCGCCGTCGTTATCGTGGACATGGTTGCATCTGAGGACGCGGCCAAGGCGGAATATCACAACCGGCTCGAACGATTGTGCGATCCGTCGCACGCGCGCGCGATTCCGGCGTCGGAGTTCGAGCGGATGTTCGCGGATCAGAACTTCGCGTTAACCCACAAACAGACGGTTAAATCGTCATACAGTATCGACGAGTGGATCGCGCATGGCGCGCCGGCGGCGGCGGAAGCGGCGCAGATCCGCGCGCTGATGCGCGCGTCTATCGAGGAGGACCGCAGCGGGCTCGACGTCCGCATGGTTAACGGCGTGATCCATTTCAGCCATACCGGAGCGAGCTACGTGATGCGCAAACGCTAGCGGAGCGCGGTTGCCGCGCGGAGCGAGCAGGCGAGTCTTTACTTTGGCCGCGCGTCGCAGACTTCGCCGCCCCCTGGAGCTGCGTTAAAATTCTTGGTCGGCGACGCCCGCGGTTCCCTGGATCCGCGCTTCAAAAGCGCGGTGGCCGGTTCGTTTCGTCAAACTTGTCGCGCGCTTGCGGCAGACATAGATCGCGGCGGGCGCGCCGAGGATCGCGACGCGCACGATTTTCTCCGCCCGCAGCGGCCCGTTGCGGGTCAACTCGCTCATCAGGCGCGTCTCGCCGGTCAGGATCACGATCACGCCGCCATCGCGTACGAGGCGGGCGAACTCGGTTAATAGGCGCGGGTAGAGCCTGCGATTGTCCGCGTGCGAGCCGTGCTGCTGACCCCACGGCAGGTTGGTGATGATGCGGCTGACGGCGCGATCCGGTAGCGGAATCGCCGCGCCATCCCATGTATGCAGCTCGATGGGCTTGTAACGCGGACCGATATTGGTCCGCGCGGCGTTGAGCGCGTTCTCGTCGAAGTCGCCGCCGATCAGCGCCTTATAGCGCTCCAGGTGCGCGCGCTCGATCAGGATGGTGCCAGCGCCGCAAAAAGGATCGAGCACGATGTCATCGGGTTGCGGCTCCGACAGCAGGCCCATAGCGGCGGCGACCGCCGGGCGCAGCGAGCCGGCGATATGCGCGGTCTTGTAATCGCGCTGGCGCATGGTTTCGTCACTCAGACGCAGCGCGAAGATCAATTCGTCGTCCAGCAGGGTCGCCCAGAACTCGACGTCAGCATCCTCTGCGACGCAGCGCCAGGAGCGATCGCCGCGCTCACTGATGCCGCGTTCGATGGCCTGCTTGAATTCGCTCCGCCGGAACTCCTGCAGCCCGGTCATCCGGGCGACGATGCGAAATTTAAGCCGGCGTCCTGACCGCGCTCTTGGCAGCACTTTCACGCGCGCGGCCAACGCGCTTTCGACGTAGGGCGCGTCGCGCGCGAGGGCCCGGATGCGCTCGAGCGCGCGCCGATCGATCGCCAGGTCATTCGAGTAGGCGACGACCGCAAAAAGGTCTTCGCTGGCGCGTAGCGTCAGCAATGGCTCAAGCGGTGCGGCGTGGAATAACGTCATGCCGACGCGACCGGGGACACTTCGGCGTCCGAGCTCGCGGACGCCGTCGCGCCGCCGCGGCGCAGCGATTGCGCCCGCGCTCGCGGGCGCGAAATGCGCCGCCACCTCAGCGAAAGCGACGCCCTCGAGCCCCGGCTGAGTTTGTATCGCGTAAGTCTGCGCCGTGAGGCCGAGCAAGCGGCGCGAGCCCGGCCCTCGCCCCGCGGCGCGCCGCGCGAGCTCGCGCTCACGATACGTCGTCACTTGGTGCGCGAGGCGTACTCTTTGGTCTCGGTATTGATCGTGATGACGTCGCCTTCATTGACGAAATGCGGGACCTGAATCACCAGGCCGGTTTCCGTCTTGGCCGGCTTGAGGGTGTTGGTCACCGCCGCGTTTCTCATCCCGGGGTCAGTCTCGATCACCTTGAGCGTCACTGTCTTCGGCACCGAGACGTTGAGCGGCGTACTGTCGTAAAACTCGACTTCGACCTGGAGGTTGGGGGTGAAAAAGCCCTCGACGTCGGCGACCAGCTCTTCGGAGAGCGTAATCTGGTCGTAGGTTTCCGTATTCATAAAATGAAACTCGTCGCCTTCGCGATAGAGAAATTCCATCTTGACCTGATCGAGAATGACGCGCTCGACCCGATCTTCTGAGCGGAACCGATTTTCGGTCTGACTGCCGGTTTGGATATTGCGCAGTTTGGTCTGCACCATCCCGCGCCAGTTACCGGGCGTGATATGATTGATGGTCATGACGCGCCACAAGGCGCCGTTGTATTCGAGCACCATCCCGGGCCGCAGTTGCGTTGCCTGTAGTAACATCTTTCATGCACTCTCGCGCAAATTGGCTTTAACTCTTTAGCGTAGCGTGCGCACGCGACGGCTCGCAAGGCGAGGCGCCACGGCCGCTGACGTCTCGCAAGAGCGGATTTTTGGAAGCGGAGCGATTCTGGCGTAGAATCGTTTTGGCAAATGTCCCTGGAATCAAACACGACTGCGGTTCGCGCGGCGGGCGTCGATCCGATCACTGCGGTTGACGGGCGCCTCGAGCGCGAATATCAGGCGCTGAAGTCCGGCGCCGGGCTGCGTCAACTGGACGATCGGCTAATCGTGCGTGTCAGCGGCGACGATCGCATCTCATTCCTGCACGGGATGTGCACCGCCGACGTTAAGGGGCTGACACCGGGCGCGGTTGCAGCGGCCCTGTTCGTCACCGAGCGCGCGCACGTGATCGCGGACTTTTTTATCTACGCGCTTGCCGACGCCTTCCTGATCGAGATCGGGCGCGACGCCTGGCCGCGTGTGCTCAGCCATCTCGAGCAATTTCTCGTCGCCGACGATGTCGAGTTCGACGAGCTGGCGTCGTTGAGCGTCGTCGATTTTGAGGGGCCCGGCGCGGCGGCAGTGCTCGCGGAAAGCGGCGGCGGCTCAACGCCGGAATCGTGGCATTTCGATCCCGCAAGCACGCTCGCCCGGATTCCGCGCTTCGGCGTGGCGGCCTTCACGATGCTCGTCGAGACGGACGAAGTTGCGACTACGCTAGCTCGCGTCGATCCTGAGAATAAAGTCGTTCGTCTTGGGGCCGAGGCGCTCGAGGTTATCCGGGTTGAAAACGGACTGGCGCGCGTCGGGATCGACACGGGCGAAAAAACCCTCGCACTCGAAGCGCGGCTCGACCGCGCGATCTCGCTCGACAAGGGATGCTATATCGGGCAGGAGACGCTCGAACGGGCGACCGCGCGCGGCGCAATCAAGCGCAGGCTCTGCGGGCTGCGCATCGAAGGCAGCCGCTTACCGGATGCAGGCAGCGTCATCCTCGCCGGCGAGAAGCCGGTCGGTGTTCTGACCAGTATCGTTCGTTCGCCGACGCTGGGACTGATCGGACTGTCGGTCCTCCACCACAGCGTTTGGCCGGAGGGAACACGCGTCGTTATCCGCGATGGGCACGGGGCCTTGGAAGCGCAGACCGCTGATCTGCCGTTTCGCAATCCATAGCGCGGCTTCAAGTCGCGGCTGACATCTGGTAATGAGAAATTCGTGATTTAAGATCATCTTGGAGGCGTCTTATGGCTAACACGCTAGGCAAACGTTACATGTGCGAGAAGTGCTCGACCGAAGTGCTGTGCAACAAGGCTGGTTCGGGGGCGCTGGAATGCTGCGACGTTGAGATGAAACTCAAGGAGGCGAAGGCTCTCCCTTCGTCGGACTAATCGATTGGGGCAACCCAACCCTGTTCCGTCGGCGGTTACCGAGTCGTGCGAAACGTCGGCGCAGCATCGATGCCGGGCTTGATCCAGTTGGCTGATGGCCGCTGAAAAGAGCGAAAAAGCTGATCTGGTCCTGCACGAGGGGGCGATCCTCGAACATCCTGCCAGCGATTCGGTCGCCCTCGGCGGCGGGCGGATTCTGGCCCATGGAAGGTTCGCGGAACTCAAGCCGCTGGTGGGACCGCGCACTCATCTGTTGCGTCTCGACGGACGCGTCGTGGCGCCCGGCTTTATCGACTGTCATCTCCACTTCCTGGAGGGCGCGTCGGTCGCGGCCGGGCTCTCGGTCCTGCGCTGTCGAGCGATCCCCGACCTGCTGGCCGATCTGCGCGTCGCGGCGGGGCGAACCCCGCCGGGCAATTGGCTCAAGGCGTTCGGCTGCGACGAGTCCCTGATGCGCGAGGGGCGCGGCCCCAGTCGCGAGGAGCTGGATCAGGCCACGCCGAAAAATCCGCTGCGCCTGCGTCATCAGACTCTCCATGCTTCATGGCTCAACTCGCGCGCGATCACATTGCTCGGGCTCGAACGTCCGGACTTTCAGCCGCCGGAAGGGGCTGCGCTGACTCGCGAGTCCGGCGGGCGGCTGGGTGCGCTCGTGACCGGGATGGAAGAGTGGCTCGGCGCGCGGATGCCGCGCGTGACCGAGGCGGAGCTCGAAGCGCGGGCGCGGGTTTTCAGTCGCGAGCTGGCAGCCGCCGGGGTCACCGCCTTCACCGACGCCACGGCGCGCAACGGCGTCGACGATTTCGCCCTGTTTGGCCGCCTGACCGCCAACGGCGCGATTGTGCAGCGCGTCGCGGTAATGGCCGGTCCGGATTGTATCGATCAGGTTGCCGCCTTGCGACGAATTTCCGAGGTGGGCGCGGTTGGTCTCGCTGGAATCAAGTTTATCGCGCCGGCGCGCTGGGCGCCCGCCCGCCTCGCGCGCGCGATCGCCGACGCTTTGGCCCAGGAGCTGGACTGCGCCTTTCATTGCACTGAAGTCGAGGAGCTTGACGCGGCCCTGAGTGCGATCGCGATGGCGCGCGAACAAATAGGTTCGCGTCTCCTCCGACGCGGCGTATGCCGAATCGAGCACGGCGGTTTGATCCCACCCTATTATCCTGAACGCATCGCTGCACTCGGCGTCTGGGTCGTCACCAATCCTGGCTTCATCCACTATCGCGGCGCGAAGTACGCGCGCGAACCCGGGCTTATTCCATATCTCTATCGCGCGAAAAGCCTCACTGACCTCGGCGTGGAGCTCGCGGCCGGCACGGACGCGCCGGTGACTCCGGCGCGTCCGCTCGCTGCGGTCGCGGTCGCGGTCTCGCGGCTCTCGCTCGAAGGCTACGAACTGGCGCCGGACGAGCGGCTCGACGCCGCCTCAGCGATCGCGCTATTCACGTCCGCCGCGGCGCGGCTTTCCCGCCTCGAAGCCGGAACGATCGAAGCGGGCCGGCTTGCAGATTTGATTGTGCTGTCGTCCGATCCGCTCTCTGCGCCGCCCGCCGAGCTGCTTAAAGCCACGATCGATCTCACGATTATCGATGGCCGCGTCGTCTATGAGCGCGGCCGCCCCGCGACGACCAGCGCTGCCGGGGCAAACTTGCCGTGACTCTAGCGGAGCGCGATCGCCGCGCGGAGCGAGCACCGGAGGGCGTGACCATCAGACGCGACTTCATCTTGATTTTCAACGATTATCGGCCTAATCCGAAAAGATGAACCGGCGGCGGAACGCGATGCAGCATGAACCTGCCGTACTCTACGAAAAGCGCGGTGCGATCGCCTGGGTCACGCTGAATCGGCCGGAGAAGTTCAACGCTTACAATGTCGCGATGCGCGACGCACTCTATGCGGTGCTGAGCGCGATCCACGAAGATGCGGACGTTCGCGCGATGGTCCTGCGGGGCGCGGGCAGGGCCTTTTCGACCGGCGGCGATGTGAGCGAATTCGGCCAGGCGCCGTCGCCGCTGGCGGCGCGTTGGATTCGTTTCCGGCGCGACGTCTGGGGCCGCCTGAAGAGCCTCGCGATTCCGACGGTCGCGGCGGTGCACGGCTTCACGGTCGGCGGCGGGATGGAGATGGCGTTGCTGTGCGATATCGCGATCGCGGCCGACGACGCGCGCTTTTGTCTGCCGGAGACCGGTCTCGGGATGGTGCCGGGAGTCGCCGGTACGCAAACCGCTCCGCGCCGCCTCAAACCCGCCTGGGCGCTAGACTTGTGCCTCACCGGCCGCTGGATTGACGCCCGGCAGGCTTTGTTTATAGGTTTGGTCGCCGAAGTGGTCCCACGCAAAAACCTGGAACGCGCCGCGCTTGATTGCGCGAAACGCTTGAGCCGATTGCGGCGCGATCACGCCGCGATCGTTAAATTAGCCGTTTGGGAAGGACTCAACGGCTCGCTGGCCGAGGGGCTCGAACTCGAATCGCGTCTGGCGCAGCGCTTGGAGCAGATGGCGGGTTTGGCGTAAGAGTTTTCAGGGCCGCTCGTGCGGGAGGTAGATAAGTCAGATGAACACCGTCAACTTTATTTCGATTCCAGGTTCAATCGTTCCCGACCAGGAAGCGCTGGTCTTTGGTGCGGAGCGGTTGACCTATGCCGCGCTCAATGATCTGGTGGCGCGGCTCAGCAGCGTCTTCAAAGGGCTGGGACTCAAGCCGCGCGAGGTGATCGCCGCGCTCGATACCAATTCGCATCTCTACGTCGCGGCCTATTACGCCGCGTCGAAGGCCGGGCTGACGTTCCTGCCGCTCAACTACCGCGCCAAGGAAGCCGAGCTCGAATACATGATCAACACCGCCGACGTGAAGGTGCTGCTGGTCGGCGATCGTTATATCGATCTCGTGGGCACGATCGCGCCAAAACTCAAGGGCGCCCGGCTGGTCGCGCTCGGTAAGGGCGACGGCAAGATGCCGCGGCTCGACGCGCTCATCGCCAAAGCCGAAGCCGACGAAAACGAGGCGGAGGTCGAGGACGAGGACGTCTCGATCCTGATGTACACCAGCGGCACGACCTCGCTGCCCAAGGGCGTGATGCTGAGCTTTCGCGACTTCACGGCCTATGTTACGGCCAACGTCGAGATGGCTGACGGCAGTGAGCGCGGCGGGTTTTTGGTCTGCGCGCCTTTCTACCATATCGCCGGGACCACCGCGATGATGACCAATCTGTGGACCGGCCGGAAAATGGTGATCATGCCGCAGTTCGAGCCCGGCGCCTGGCTCAAGCTGGTGCAGCAGGAGAAAATTTCGCACGCCTTCGTGGTCCCCACGATGATGAAGCAGGTGCTCGATCACGCGGATTTCGCCAAGACCGACTTCTCCTCGCTGACCAACCTGGCTTATGGCGGCGCGCCGATGCCGATCGCGGTTATCCGCCGCGCGATCGAGGCCTTTCCCAAGACCGTCGGCTTCGTCAACGCCTACGGTCAGACTGAGACCACTTCCTCACTGACCATCCTGGGCCCGGACGACCATCGCCTGCAGGGCACGCCGGCCGAAATCGAGCAGAAGGCGCGCCGGCTGAACTCGATCGGCAAACCGCTCCCCGATGTCGAGATCAAGGTGCGCGACGACGAGGGTAAATTTCTCCCCGCCGGAGAGATCGGAGAAATTATTATCAAGACCCAGCGCATCATGAAGGGCTACGCCGGACGGGCCGACGATTCGGCCCTCGCGGATGGCTGGCGGGCCACCGGCGACCTCGGCTGGGTGGACGAGGATGGTTATGTCTTCTTCGCCGGACGCAAGGACGACATGATTATCCGGGGTGGTGAAAATATCGCGCCGGCGGAAATCGAAACCGTGCTGATGTCTCATCCGGCGGTGGATGAAGCTGCGGTAATCGGTGTCGCGTCGGTGGAATGGGGGCAGACCGTCAAGGCCTACATTGTTTTGCGTCCTGGGCAGAAATCGAGCGAGAAGGAGATTCGGGATTTTTGCCAGACGCGGCTCGCGAGCTTCAAGCGGCCCGAGCAGCTCGAGTTTATCGACGCGTTGCCCAAGAACGCGCTGGGCAAGATCTTACGCAAAGAGCTGCACGCGCGTGAGAACGCCGGCGCCGCCTGACAGTTTTTCGACGAGGCGAATAACGGCGAAGCGGCAGAAATCGGCGGCGTCCTCGAACCATGCTGCGGACGCCCGGCGCGCCCTCGTCAAAGGCCGCGTCGGCGCGCCGTCTGCCGTTCATGGCGCGATCGAACTCGCGCTCGACGGTGGCTGTCTGACGGCGACGCTCGCCGCCCCCACCATTGGTAATCGGATCAGCCGCCGGATGGGCGCTGAGCTGATGGATCTCGCCGAGACGGTCGAGGACGACGACTCGATCCTGGCGCTGGCGATCACCGGCGCGGACAAAACATTTTGCGCCGGCTTCGAGTACGACGTTGATCGGCGGCTGGTCGAGACCTTGGCGGCGATCGCGAAGCCCACCGTTGCGATTCTCAACGGCGACGCCAGTGACGAGGGACTCGAACTCGCGCTGGCGCTGGATTTGCGCGTCGGGCTGGCCGATTCGCGCTATGCGCTCACGCAACTCGAGCGCGGTGAGCTGCCGCATTTTGGCGGGACGCAGCGACTGCCGCGCCTGATCGGCGCGGCCGAGGCGCTGCGGATGCTGCTCACGGGCGCGCCGCTCAGCGCCGCCGAAGCGATGCGGCTCGGTCTCATAACCTATCTCGCCCAGGACCGCGACGAACTCGCTATGGTCGCGCGCGACCTTTTGGCGACACTGGCCGAGCGCAGCCCGCTCGGCCTGCGGATGGTCAAGGATGCCGTGCGCAAGGGCTATGATATGACTGTCGAGCAGGGCGTCCGGCTTGAAGAGGACCTGTACGCTCTGCTACAAACCACCGCCGACCGTGCGGAAGGCGTGCGCGCCTTCCTTGAGAAGCGCAAGCCGTTGTTCAAGGGTTCATGAGAGCCGGCACAAATATCAACGAGATTCTCGGGAGAATGCATCATGGCTAATCAACTCGGCAAAGTTTACATCTGCGGCAAATGCGGCTCGCAGGTCATCGTCACCAAGGCCGGCACCGGCACGATGAAGTGCTGCGGCGCGCCACTCGAGCAGAAAAAATAGCCGGGCGGATGCGCTGCGTTTTGCGGCTCAGGTTACCGCGCGCCGCGTAGTTACAGCACGCGCGGCAGAGGATTCAAGTACATGATCGGGGTTATTCTGGTGGGTCTCGTCGCCGGATGGCTGGCGGGTAAGCTGATGCGCGGGCGCGGCTACGGGATCATCGCGGACATTCTGCTCGGTCTGGTGGGCGCAATCATCGGCGAGTGGCTCTTCGCACGCCTGGGCGTTCCGGTATACGGCGGCTTCTCGTTCCTCGCGATGGCGACCGTCGGCGCTGTGATACTGGTCGGTGCGGCGCATCTTGTTCGGAGCCTCGGTGAGGTCTGAACCGGTTGCGGGCCGATCCGCACGGATTGACAAAACGGTGGCGGTACACGCAAGATCGATCTCATGAAAAGCGCGACACTTTGGGCAACTTTGCTCGTTATGCTCGTGTCGGCCTTCCCGGCTCTGACCTATGCGCAATGCGCCAACTATGCGCAGTTCAACGACGCCGGCCGGCGCGCCGACTATGCGCAGTACAACCTTTGGGGTGAGTACAACGATGCCGATCGGCTTGACCCGTACGAATATCGCGACGTCGACAACGCGCAACTGTTGCAACTTGCGGCCTATCTCCTCACCCCCATCGGCATGGGAGTGGAGTGGGGCCTGATGCGTCCGTTGCACTATCTCGCCACCTGCTCCGCGCTCGCTCCGGTTCTGAGCGGGGATAAGGATAATTTTCAGTTCGGCCAAAATAACAATTCGGACCTCGTGCCGCCGGGAACCTTCGCACCGGCGCCGATGAATCTATCTAACCAGTTCGTCCCTGCCCCGCCCGAAACGGGCCCGATCGCGACTTCCCTTGCCGAAGCTCCGCCTGAGGCTAATCCGCCCCGGCCTCATAGCCAAAGCATCCTGCATTAGCCGCACATATCACACGCTAGCGAAGCGGGCCTGCTCACCGCCAGTGAAACGAGCAAACGAGTCCGCGAAGTGCGTTCGGATAATTAAGTGTCCGCGCAGGCTCGTCCGCGCTGCGTTAAGATTCCTGATCAGCGGAGAGGCGACTGTCGCGCCTCCTTTACGTTCCACCTAGTGTTTTCGCCAATCGACATGGTAAGCTGCTGGCGTTTCGACCATTTTTGACATGATTATAGATGCTGGAGCAGGATTATCGGGATTCTAAACGGCTCAGGCGAATGTTTGCGCGAATAAAACGAACCCGCCTTTACGTCTTGATCCTCGCCGCCGGCCTGCTTCTCTCGGTGGGGAGCCTGCTTTACGCCTTGTTCAACAATATCGGGGATTTTGAATTAGGTCAGATTGACTTCATCCATGGCACCACCGACTTTGTTCGTGGCGCCGGTCTGGATATTGCGTCACAGTCGCCGCCAGCGATCACCGTGGACTCAGCGAACGGCTGCGTCTATGTGGCGGACACCGGCAATAATCGAGTGCTCGGATGGAAAAATGAGAGCAGCTTCGCCAACGGCGCACTGGCCGACATCATAATCGGGCAGAAGGACCAATGGTCGCGAGGCGCCAACGCGGGCGGCCTCTCGAGTTCGAGCCTCAGCGCGCCGACAGGAGTAGCCGCGG
This sequence comes from Candidatus Binataceae bacterium, assembly GCA_035308025.1. Taxonomy (NCBI): domain Bacteria; phylum Candidatus Binatota; class Binatia (SeqCode); order Binatales (SeqCode); family Binataceae (SeqCode); species Binataceae bacterium (SeqCode). Next base: position 19,956 of record DATGHL010000019.1, on the reverse strand, counting down.
ATCCAGCCGGCAATCTGTATATCGCCGACAATGGGAACGCGCGCGTCGTTGAATACGATATTCCGTGCAATAGTTCAGGCCCGTTCATCGGCAATCTGATCTTCAACGTCGGCGATCCCTGGGGCCTCGCGGTCGATTTGCTGGGCAACCTTTTCGTCGCTGATCGCAATAATAATCGCGTGCTGGAGTATAACGCTCCGCTCAACCCTGCGAGCTCCGAGCCCGGAGCCGGCGACACGGTCTTTGACAACGTCTTCGGCCAGACCACCGGCATTACGTGCAATCAGGGCGGCCCGGCGCCGACGGCGTCAACGTTGTGCGGCCCTTATGGCGTCGGGACGGACGGCACCAACGCGTATATCGCCGATACCAGCAACAACCGGGTGCTCGAATTCATGCCTATTTCTGCCGGGGTTTTCGCCAGCGATCCGGGAGCGATCCGTGTGCTCGGCCAAATCGCGTTTAATCTTGCCGCCTCCGGATGCGCGACCGGCACCAGCCTCACCTCGTTGTGCGCGCCGCGCGGCGTCGCCGTGGATTTCAATCACAACGTCTTCGTCACCGACACCGGCAACAATCGAATCACCGAATATGGTCCATCGCCGGTCAACCATGGACAGGCAACCGCGATACTCGTGGGGCAACTAAGCGGGACCGGGAACGCGCCTAACATGGGCGCGGCGGTTGGAGCCAACACCCTGTCATCGCCCGCGGGCATCGCCGCAGACACCAGCGCAAACCTCTTCGTGCTCGACGCCGACAACGACCGTGCGCTCGAATTTGCCGCGAATCCATCGACCGACGGGGCCGCGCTGCGCGAGTTGGGACAGGTGGATCTCGCGCATAATACGGTCGATTTCGTCGACGGCAGCGCCTTGAGCGATCCCTCGTCAGTGGCGGTCGATCGCTTGGCGACTCCGCAACATCTGTATGTGGTTGATGCCGATAACAATCGGGTGCTCGGTTTCAACGACGCGACGAAGTTCACCAATGGCGCCGCGGCCGATCTCGTGATCGGCCAGCCGGACTTCTATACGACTGCCTGCAACGGCCCGGGCGTCGACCTCAGCTCACCGCCTTCCGCGACTTCACTGTGCCTTAACGGAGCGCTTACCGGCTTCCCTCAAGGCGGCGCCGTAGCAGTGGACAACAGCAGCAACGTTTGGGTTAGCGACCCGGGCAACGGCCGCGTACTCGAGTACAGCGCGCCCTTCGCCTACAAAACGAACTCCGGCCAGGATGCCGGGGAGCCTGCGAGTCTCGTTCTAGGCCAAGCCGATTTTGTCACCGGCACCCCGCCCGCGGCCTGTAGCCCCGCCTCGGCAACGACTCTGTGCGAGCCGGCGGGTCTGGCCTTTGACAGCGGCAACAATCTTTACGCGGCAGATTTTGGCGCCAATCGCGTGCTGGTCTACACAACCCCCGGCAATGCGAACGGCAGCGCGCCCCAACCGGCCAGTCTGGTTTTAGGTCAGGGCAGCGCCGGCAACAATTTCACCGGATCGAACTGCAACACCGGGGCCGCCGCGCCTAGCGCCGATACTCTGTGTGGTCCCGTTGGGCTCGCCCTCGACAAGAACAACGGTATCTACGTCACCGACTACAACAACAACCGCCTGCTCGAATACATCCATCCATTGACGGGTGGGCCGGGTACGCCGGGCACGCCGGGTTCGGGTGGCGATGTCACCGCGGACCTGGTCTTCGGGCAGGACGCCGCCGGCGCAGCCTTCACCAGCGCGTTCTGCAACAACGGCGGCATCGCGGCAACTTCCCTGTGCCAGCCCAGTGGGGTGGCGGTCGACCCCTTCGGTTCGGTCTTCGTCTCCGATCAGACCAACAATCGCCTGTTGATCTACCAGCAACTCGCCAATCCGCCGGCCAACGTCATGGCGAATTACGAATTTGGGCAGGGTCAAACCGGCACGGTCTTCAACAGCGGCACGCCCAACCTCGGCGGCCGCAGCGCGAGTTCGCTGAATCTCGCGCAGAGCCCGGGGCAGCAGGACGGCGTGGCGGTGGATTCTAACGGAGATCTGTATGCAGTCGATGCGGGCAACGAGCGGGTGATCAGTTACAGCGGTCCCTTCCTCCACGTGGCGACGCCCTCGCCTTCGCCAACGTCTACGGCAACGCCCACCCCGACCGCGACCCCGACTGCAACTTCGTCACCCACACCCATACCCTCGCCGACGCCCACCACGACGGTCACGGCGGTGCCCGCAAAGCTCAAGTTCGAAGCGGTCGAAGCCACGCTCGCGGGCAAGCCCAAGACCCTGAGGTTGGACAACAAGGGCGCCGTCGCCGCGCAATTCGCTCAACTCAGTGCCGCCCCTTCTTTTACGTTGAGCAACGATACCTGCTCGAATGCGACGGTCCAGCCGAATCAAAACTGCACCGTCGACGTGACATTCAGCCCATCGGCCACCGGCAGCGTGAGCCAGACGATGACCATCCCCTACAATGGCGCGAGTCCGGCTGAAACCCTGACGGGGACTGGCACCGCAGTGGTGCTCAAGGCGCCGAAGTCCAAGACGCTGCCGCGTGCGCAGGCCGGGGCGCTCGGCAAGCCGATCAATATCACCATCTCAAACAAGAGTGCGGCGAGCGTGCTGATGAGCGCGCCGGTGGCGCTCGCAAATTCGTCAATCACCCAGGACCTATGTAGCGGCCAATCCCTTGGGCCCAAAACGAGTTGTGCGGTGACGATCGCCTTCGCCCCGCCAGCCGGCAGTGTCGGCCGACTGACCGACTCGCTCAGCTACGCCTATACCTATGGCGCAAATGCCGGACGCGTTACCGTCGCGCTCAAGGGTACCGCCAGCGCGATCCTCGTGGCCCCGAAGTCCAAGAAGCTGCCGGGCGCGAAAGCGGGTGCGCGCGGCAAGCCGGCCGGCATTACCATCACGAACAAGAGCGCAGAAACTGTGACTATAGGCACGCCGGGGACGCTCAACAACTCGATTATCACCGCGGACTCGTGCACTGGTCAGACGCTTGCTCCCAAGGCTCGATGCGCAATTAGGGTCGAATTCGCGCCGCCACTTGGCGCCAGCGGAACCCTCACCGATTCGCTTAGTTATCCCTTTTCCTATGGGACCAACAACGCACAGATTACGGTCCCGCTGAGCGGCAAGGTCGCCAAGACCAAGTCGTGACAGGGTGCGCCGCCGCCATTGCGGACGGCGCGGCCACCTTCACATCGCCATGAAGCCGCCATCGACCGGCATCGGCAAGCCGGTCACGAATGAGGCGTGGTCGGAGCAAAGCCAAGCCGTGGCCTCGCCGATCTCACTCGGTTCGCCCAGGCGCCGCAACGGTTCCGAGCGCGCGAAGCGCTGTTCCACCTCCGGGCGTTCGCGCGTGAGCCGTCCGAGCATCGGGGTGCGGATCGGACCGGGGCAGACGGCGTTGATCCGAATGTTGTGCTTGCCGTATTCGAGCGCGGCGGCGCGGGTCAACCCGGCCACGCCGTGCTTCGCCGCGACATAGGCCGGCATGTGCGGCACGCCTGCGAGTCCAGCGCCGGAGGAGGTATTGACAATCGCGCCGCCGCCGCCCTGCTTGAGCATCTGGGCAATTTCCGCCTTCATGCAGTACCACACGCCGGTCAGATTAATCGCGATCACGCGATTCCAGTTCTCGTCGGTGCATTCGTGGGTATCGCCGGCCGCCCCTTCGATTCCGGCATTGTTGAAGGCGCAATCGAGCCGCCCGTAAGTTTGCACCGCTTTGGCGATGGCGCCGTCAACGTCGGCCCAGCGGGCGACGTCGCATTTGATGAAGATCGCCTCGGCGCCGAGGTCCTGCACCATCGCGAGGGTGCGCTTGCCACCCTCCTCGATCACGTCGGCGAGGGCCAATTTCGCCCCTTCGCGCGCGAAGATGCGCGAGGTCGCCTGCCCGATACCCGATCCCGCGCCCGTAATCAGCGCAACCTTCCCGTCGAGAATTCCTGGCATGATTGAAAACCTCCGTCTGAATTGAAGCTTGCGTAGTTGTTGCGCCTGCCGCTGGATTTGGCAAGGGTCGCTTGATGCCGAGACCGCCACGCCGCAGCAACCATCGCGAAGGTCAGCTTGTGAGGACGAGGGGGTGCCTGATAGACTCCGCCCTCTCCTTGCTCCATTCCGGGGCTGGAAGCCAAAAGGAGGTCAGCGCTTGCGGCGCTACGAAACCATTTTTATTTTACGTCCCGATCTGGGCGAAGCCGCCCAGAAGGAGGCGATCAAACGTTTCGGCGGCCTGGTCACCTCCAGCGGGGGCGATCTGATTGACAGCGAGGAGTGGGGCTCGCGCGAGCTCGCCTACCGGATCAAGGGCGAGCAGCGGGGCTTTTACGTCCGGCTCGACTACGGCGGCAACGGCGCCACCATGAACGAAGTCGAGCGCAACCTGAAGCTGTCGGACAATATCCTGCGCTACCTGTCAGTGCTGGTGGGCGACGACGTCGATCCTGAGGCGGTGCGCGCCGAGCTCGAAGCCCATCGCAAGCGAACGGCAGAGGCGCGCGCCGCGGCGGAAGCCGCACGGGCGGCCGCCGACGCGGCGCGCGACGCCGCAGCCGCGGAGCGGGCCGAACAGTCGCAAGCCGCGAAGGACGCTGCGGCGGCGCCGGTCGAAGCCGCCGCTCGCGAACCTGACGGCGACGAAACTGCGGGTGACGAAGCTGACGGTGGCGACGAGAATTGAGCTCAGCGGGAGGCTGACGCGCAAGCCCGAGAGCCGCGTAACTCCGGCCGGAACGCGCACATTGCGCCTCGAGGCCGATTGCGGCGAAGGCGCGAATCCGCTGCTGCTCGAAATCGTTGCTACCGGCGACCGCGTACCGGAACTCACGCGGAATTTGCGCGAGGGCGTGCGGATCCATGCCACCGGATCGCTACGGGCGCTGCCGAGTTTAGTCAAGCGGCGCCTCGGCATCGAGGTCATCGCCGATCGCGTCGAGCTCGATCCTGACGGTACGGGTAATTGACGGATTCAGTCGCGCGGGCGGGTTTCGCTAAACAATGCTTGCTAGGATGCTAATTTATGGCGGACGAAGAACATAATTTCGAGCAGCGGCCGAACCGCAGTGAAGGTGACGGTGGCCGCGGTCCTCGGCGCAACGAAGGCGGCGGAAGGGGTGACGGTGAAGGACGTCAGGGCGAACGCCCGGGCGGCCGGCGGCGTCCGATGGGCCGGCGGAAAGTCTGCCGCTTCTGCGCCGACAAAACTCTCGCCGTTGATTACAAAGACGTGCGCACGCTCCAGAGCTTCATTACCGAGGGCGGCAAGATCGTACCGAGCCGCACTTCGGGCAACTGCGCCAAACATCAACGGCAATTGTCGGTGGCAATTAAGCGCGCCCGCATCATAGCGCTGTTGCCCTTTTCAACGCTGGGGCTGTGACGAGGCTGGCGTGACGTTGCGCGACCTCTTCGGGATGCTGCGAGCCTGCCTGACGTCCGCCGTGATGTTCATGGCGGGGGCGCTAGTGCCAGTACTGGGGACGATCGCGTTGATCCTGGCGCCAGCCCCCGTGCTGGGCTGTGCGGTCGGTTTCCGTAATGGCCTTTGGCGTGCCGCCGCGGTCACCGCCGCTGCCGCCGGCCTGATCACCTTGGCCGGCGGACTCGAGGCTGGAGCGGCCTACTTCGCTACGATCGGAGTCAGCTCGGTCGTTATCTGTTTCATGCTCGAACGGCGTCGGCCATTCGAGCAGATTGTCGCCGTGACGGCCGCGAGCATGCTGGTGGTGGGCGCGCTGTCGGTTCTGGCGTTCGTTGGCTCGCCGGAGGCGCTCGCGCAGGGGCTGCACAATAATTTGCTGCAAGTGATGACGCGGACTGAAAAGCTCTACAGCGTCGCAGGTCTCGACACGGCGCTGACGCAGGATCTGCGCATCCGCATCGTCAACGCGACCGTCCGGCTGATGCCGGCCCTGACGGCCATCTCGGCTGCGATGATGGCGTTGGCGAATCTGGCGTTGTTCTGGCGGATCAGCGGCCGCCAACAACGAATCGGCTATGCGCTGTTCGGTGATCTCGCGCTGTGGTCAACGCCCGAGTGGCTCATCTGGGTCTTGCTGATCGCGGGCTTTGGCTTGCTGATTCCGGTGTCGCCGCTAAGTGCGGCGGCGCTGAACTGTTCCGTGTGCATCGCCGCAATTTATTTTTGCCAGGGGCTCGCGATCATGGCTTTTTACTTTCGCGTGCTGGCGATGCCGTCGTTTGCGCGGGGCTTGGTTTACATCATCACCTTTGTCCAGCCGGTGCTGGCGATTCTCATCTGCGCGGCCGGGGTTTTCGATCTATGGATCGATTTTCGACGGTTGAAGCCCTCGAGTCCTGAGACCCGTAACGCGAGCAACCCGCTGTGACGGAGTTTACTTCTCGGTAGGAGCACGTTTTTTTGAAAGACAGGGTTACGTATCGATGAACGTACAAATCATACTCAGCGAAGAGGTGCCGAATCTCGGCCATCCGGGGGATGTCGTGCGCGTGCGCGCCGGCTATGCGCGCAATTATCTGTTGCCGCGCAAACTGGCGGTCGAGGCGAGTTCGCGCAACCTGCGCGAGTTCGAGCATCAGAAGCGCGTCGCGCTGGGCAAGCGCGAGGCGCTCAAGAGCCAGGCGATGGGCCTCAAGGCGAAAATCGAGGCGCTAACGCTAGCGCTGCGCGCGCGCACCGGTGAGGAGGGTCGCCTGTTCGGATCGATTACCAATATCGATCTCGAGCGGGCGCTGCGCGAAAAAGGTTTCGAAATCGATCGGCGGCGGATTTTGCTCGCCGAACCGGTCAAGCAATTGGGTGACTACACGGTCGCTGTGCGCCTGCAACCGGAAATCGAGGCGACGCTTAAATTTGTGGTCGCAGCGGCGGGCGAATAGGCAAGCTTTCACGCAAGACGTTTCACGCAAGACGACGGAGCGAAGATATCCGGTTTAGATCATGATGAAGCTTTACGATTTCCTGCCTTGTCCCTTTGGCCAGAAGGTCCGCATCGTGCTGGCGGAAAAGGGGCTGGCATATGAGTTGGTGCAGATCGATTTGGCGCAGGGCGAGCAGCGCAAGCCTGACTTTCTGCGCTTGAATCCCTTCGGTCGAGTGCCGGTGTTGGTGGACGAGGAACTGACCATCTATGATTCGACGGTCATCGCCGAGTATCTTGAAGACGAATATCCCGAGCCGCCGCTGCTCGCCGCGGTGGGCGCGAGCGGATTGCGTGCGCGCGCGCGCAGTTGGGAGGACTTCGCGGATACCTCTTTCACGCCTCAAGTCGGGCAGCTCATGGCGGAGTTGACCAAGCCCGAGAGCGAGCGCGACGCCGCGCGGGTGCAGCGGCTGCAACAGACGGTCGAGCGGATGCTGACCTTCCTCAATCATGAATTGCAGGGTCAGGAATACTTGACGGGCCAGTTTTCGGTCGCCGACATCGCGTTTGTGCCGCGTCTTGTGGTGCTGCGCGACCTTGGGGTGGAAGCCGGTCAGAATCGCCCAAACATCGAAGCGTGGCTGCAGCGCCTGATCGAGCGTCCGAGTATCCAGAATCTGGACGGTCTCACATCGCAATTCGTCGCCGGCGTCTGAATCGAGCGCTTCCCGGCGATCGCCGCAAATGTAAACGCGCCGCCTGAACCAGCAGGCGGCGCGTTTTGCATCGCGAGGCTGTCGCGGATGCGGAGACGGCGCGTCAGAGTCTAAGCCATCCGCCGTGAACTTAATAGCGGATTTCGGTCGTCTCCGTATAAGCGTCGTCTTCGTCGGGGCGCGGGCCAATACCGGTCATCCGGTAGACCAGCTTGGCGGAAAAGAGCCGGTCGCCAAGGCGACCCTGAGGTTTGAGCATCCCACCATGCCGACGGCATCGCGGACATGCCACCGTGCCACTCAAAAGACCCGCGTTCTCAGGCGTTATTCGTAGATCAAAGGTATGCGTGCATCCGGGGTTCTGACACGCGGTCCGGTAAACGATTCCGCCCGGTTCCTTGGTACGTTCTTGAGCGCGCGGCGTTTGTGGTTCGCTATGAGTTTGCATTTTCCTACCTCTCTCTCCGCCTCCAATGAGGAGGGGCCAACGGGTTGCCAGCGTTCGATTCAGAATCTTAGACGGAACCCGTTGCAAAATGTTTCAAGCAATCGTCATGCCCGGAGGCTGAGTTCCGTCAAGTCTTTGATAAATCAGCACTATTTTTCCAAATGAGGGCCGCTCTCATAGGTAAGTTCTTCCAGAAGATGCACTAACGTCCCAAAATTGGCAGCTTTCTGCGACATCGGCGCAGCGCCTAAGCGCGGACGCAGGAATTTAGATCGGCGAATCGAGGTCCGATGACGCAGCGGACCACAATGACCAGCCGCCGCAGCCCTGAAATTCGCGCGACGGAACGCCGGGACACTTTCCTAAAATTTCTCAGGTCCATAGTATTTGGATTGGACGGCCGGGCGCTCGCGTGCTGAGCTACCCGGCGGAGATGTCGCAATGAGAACACTTGGATTGATCATGGCTGGAGGACAGGGCACTCGCCTCTATCCGCTGACCCGTGATCGCGCCAAGCCCGCGGTGCCGTTCGGCGGAAAATACCGGATCGTGGATTTTGTACTCTCGAACATGGTCAATTCGCAGATCTACTCGATCTACGTGTTGGTGCAGTGGCGTTCGCAGTCATTGATCGAGCATCTGAAAGACGGCTGGCAGTTCGGCCGGATCCTCCACGATCACTTCATCGTGCCGGTGCCGGCGCAGATGCGGATGGGGGAAACCTGGTATCAAGGCACGGCCGACGCGATTTTCCAGAACCTGAACTTGATCGAGGACTTCAAGCCCGACGTGGTAGCGGTGTTTGGGGCCGACCACATCTATCGGATGGACATGGGCCAGATGGTCGATTTCCATGTCGAGCATAAGAGCACCGCGACCGTAGCGACGCTGCCGGTGTCGCTGGAAGAGGGGCATCAGTTCGGCGTGCTCGAAGTTGATTCCGGCCTGCGGGTAATCGGCTTCGAGGAGAAGCCCGCTAATCCGCGGCCGATGCCGGGGGCGCCCGGGCTCTGCCTCGCCTCGATGGGGAACTATTTGTTTGATCCGCAGATCCTGCGCTCGTCCCTGAGCGAGGACGCCGAGCGGACCGGCAGTCATCATGATTTCGGCCGCGATCTGATTCCCGCCTTGATCAACCGCGTGCCGGTCTACGCGTATAATTTTATGGACAACCGGATCCGCGGCGATTCGGAGGAAAACCAGAGTTACTGGCGCGACGTCGGCACGATTGACGCCTACTATGAAGCCCACATGGATCTGCGCGACGCGCGGCCGCAGTTGAACATGTACAATCAGCATTGGCCGCTGCGGACGGCGTATTATAACCAACCGCCGGCGAAGTTCGTTTTCAACGAACATAATCGCCGCGGTCACGCGCTGCACTCGGTGGTCTCCGAGGGCACTATCATCTCCGGCGGGACGGTGTTTAATTCGGTGCTCGGCCGTTCGGTAGTGGTCCACTCGCACAGCCAGGTGGAAGACTCGGTGGTGATGGACTACTGCGATATCGGCCGCGGGGCCAGAGTGCGGCGCGCGATTCTGGACAAAAACGTGCAGATCGCCGAGGGCGACGAGATTGGTTACAACCTGGAACGCGATCGCCAACGCTTCTTTGTTACCGAGAGCGGGATCGTCGTGATACCGAAGGCGCCTAAGCGCGGGCGGGAATTCAACTGAGGCGCGGATTTAAACCCAGGGAACTTCAAAACTAAGGATGGACGCCGCCCAACCTGTCCCCGCATCACCGCCGCCGACCTCGATTCCGACGTCACCGATAGGCCCGCAGGGTTCGGCCCAGCCCGCGCGCAAGGGGGCAGTCACCGCGTCGGTTCGCGGGCAGCGTAATCGCCGGCAGATCGTCGAACTCAAGCTTAACTGGTGGCAGCGGCTGGTCTTCTATCTGCTGGTCGGAGTAATCCACGCGCTCAGCCTGATTCCGGATTTTATTCTTTATCCGCTGGGAGTAGCGGGTGGGTATATCGCCTGGATCCTCGATCGGCGCCACGTCGCAGTGGGGATGCGCAATCTGGAGATCGCGTTTCCCGAGCGCAGCGTTGCGCAACGGCGACAGATCCTGCGCGCCTCATACGTAAATCTTGGCCGCTCGGTCGCCGAATATGTCCGGCTCGGCGGATTTTTCCACCGGCGGATACTCAAGCGAGTCACCTACGAGCGCTTCGCCTATTGGGATGAAATTCAGCGACGCTACCCGGGTAAGGGCGGCGTGGCGCTGACCGCGCATTTCGGCAACTTCGAGCTGCTGCCGACCGCGCATGCGATGTTCGGTCACCAGATCGTGATAGTGCATCATACCCAGCGATTTTTGGCCGGCGACGCGCTGATGACGTTTATTCGCGAGCGCACCGGCGTGACGATCATGCGCAAGCACGCCGCCGCCCGTTCGGTCTTGAAAGCGCTGCGGCAAGGGCTTTTCATCGGCATCCCGTTTGACCAGAACGCCAAGCGCAGCGAGGCGGTCTTTGTGCCGTTTTTCAGCGAGCTCGCTGCGACCTCGAGCGGAGTGGCGCGGTTGGTCGCGATGTCCGGGACGCCGGTGGTACCAGTGTTCATTATCCGGCAACCCGACAAGCGCAGCCACCGGATCGAGATTTTCGATGAGATTCCGGTGCAGCGCAGCGCCGACGCGGCCGCGGACATCGAGGAGAACACGCTGCGTTTTACGCGCGCTGTCGAGGCGATGGTGCGGCGCTATCCTGAGCAGTTCCTGTGGATGCATCGGCGTTACCGCACGCGCCCGCGCGGCGCCCCACAGATCTATTCGTAACGTTCCCTCACGCCAGCTCGGCTAAAGATGAGGCAGCACTTCCTTGCCGAAAGTGCGGATTGCCGCCTTGACCCGCTCATGCGACGGGCCGCCCGGATGACGCATGCGCAACACCAGGTAATCGGGCGCGACCACGTCCTGCCACATACGTAATTGCGCGAGACAATCCGCGGGCGAACCGGCGATGAAACGATTGGGCGCGGCAACGTCGAAGGTCCAACCTTCTTCCGATTTGACGCGGTCCACGACTTCGTCGGAGGCGTAGCCGTTGTTGCGAAAGTAGAAGCGATGCGTGTACATCAGCGGTTCGCTCTCGCGACGCGCGGCCTCCATCGAATCGGCGACCAGGACGTCGCGCATCAGCACCAGCATCGGTTTTTTCCCGTGCTTGAGCGCCGCGCTGCGGTAGAGCTCGGCGAAGCGCTTCATGGTGTTGATGTGTTCGAGCGGCGAGGTGATCCAGGCGTCGGCAATCCGTGCGACGCGCCGCAATCCGATATCGGTCCATGCCGCCATCCAGATGGGCGGCCGCGGTTGCTGCATGGGCTTGGGCGTGATGTTGACGTTGTCGAGGTCGTAGAACTTGCCATGGTGGCTGAAGCGCTCGCCGGCCCAGCATTTCTTGAGCACCTCAAGGCCCTCCTCCGTGCGGCCGACGCGATCCTTGACCGAGAGGCCGAAGGCGCCGAAGTCAACGTCCTGGTAGCCCACGCCGACACTCAAAATCATGCGCCCACCGGTTATCTGGTCGACGATCGCGGCATCCTCGGCCGCGTGCACCGGATGCCATAGCGGCAGCAGCGTGACGCAGGTACCGACGCGGAGCTTGCTGGTCTTCATGCCGGCCATCCCGGCCATCAGGATGACGTTGGGGGCATAGCCGTCGTCCTGCTGATGATGTTCGCTGAAGAGGCAGCTATCGAAGCCGCTCTCTTCGGCGACCTGGGCTTCGACCATCGCCTCGTTGAGGACGCGACCGATGTTGACGCCGTTGGGCGGATCCTGCGTGCAGGGAAAGTATCCGACTTTCATCGATGAGGTCTCCTTGGCTTCGAGCGTGACGTTGACATACACGACCTTCTTGCCGAACTGTGAAACTAAGGCGGAAGCCACGGCTTGTCCAACAGCCGCCGCACCATCCGCTCGAACTTCACCATCGGCTCATGCTGGTACACCGGATCGAACGAGACCTCGTCGTACTTTGCGCAGAAATCGACGGCCCTTTGATGCCACGGCTCGTTCTTGAACTTGTCGCGGGCGTTAGGGTCGAGACCCAAGTGCGCCGGCGAACAGGATGACGGCGAGCAGCGCCAGGGCGGCGGCCCAGGCGGCAGGCGCGGCGATCAGCGGAACCGGGCCCGGCCCGGCGAGCCATCGCGGGAGCCGGCGGGAACTGCTCGCGACGAGCGGCCAGCACTTGGCGCCGAGCACAAAGCCGGCATGCAGACCGAGGGAAAGATAGACGCGTCCGGTAACGAGGAACGCAGCCCCGAGGACGAGGCCGAGCAGAAAGAGCCCGACCGTCATCGCAAGCAATCCGTCGGGATGGACGATGCGCACCAGACTCGCGACGAGATTCGCGCAGCCGGCCGTTGGATGGAATCCGGCCAGGTAATAATGACGCGGCGAACGCAGCAGATGCGCGAGGGCGTAAATTGCTGCACTGACAAGCAAGGCGGTGCGCTGGCCGAAATCCCACGTCAAGCCGCCGAGCAGAATCGCGCGAAAGAAGGCTTCCTCGATCAGAGCAATCAGGATAGCGGCGGCCAAGGAGCGGGTCGCACGCCAGAGCAGGCTTGCGATCGCGAGCGGCGGATGGGCGATCGCGATTGCGAGAGCGAACAGCCCGGCCATCACGGCTAAAGCGATCGCCGCGCCAATCAGGATTTGCGAAAGGTTGCGCCGCGGTTCGGCGAAACCGTCGCGCAGCAGATTCAGCAGCCCGAGCCGGCGCGCCAGCAGGAGGATCGCGACCGTCAGCGTGATCATCACGACGCGATCGAAAATGCGCGGGAAAGGGATCCGCAGTCCGGCGCCCGCGACGGCGTAAGCCGCGAGCGGGGCGAGCATGACCGCCGCTCCGACTGCAAGCATCAAGGCCAGCAGGAACCATCGAGTGAAAGCGCGCTGCTGTATGACGCCGCTGACGCGATTCACGCGCTTACTAAAACGGGTTGCGTCAACGGCCGCCGCTCATCGGATCGCGAGCCGGCTCGAGCACGATTTCAAGTGGAGATGCGGAAGCCTGTGCATTCGCGACGCTGAGGATCGCGGCGGCAACGTCGTCCGGCTGAATCATCGCAGTTCGGTCGAGCCGTTTGTTGGGCGGAATCAGCGCGGTATCCGTCAGACCCGGGAGAATCACCGAAGTTCTGATGTTGTGACGCCGGAACTCCTCATAGCAAGCGTGCGTGAAGGCGACCAAACCGGCCTTGGCCGCCGCATAAACTGCTTCGCCGGGCAGGTGAGCGCGCGCGGCGCTGGAGGCCACGTTCACGATCACGCCGCCAGACTGCTGCTGCGCCATGTAAGTCGCGGCCAGGCGTGCGAGCGCGATCGGCGCGCGGAGGTTGAGCGCGATCATCCGATCGAGATCGGCGGGCGTGGTCTTGAAGAGCGGCGTCCGCGCAGGCGCCCACCCGGCGTTGTTGACGAGGAGGTCGAGCCGCCCGAAGTGACCCGTGGCGGTCTCGCACAGCGCTTCGGGTGCGTCGGCGTCGGCAAGGTCGAGGAGCACGATGAGGGAGCGGGCGGGCGCGAGGCCGCTCAGGCGGCGGGTCTCTTCGAGCTCGGTGCGGGTGCGTGCGGCCAGGCAGAGCGCGTAACCGCTGCGTGCGAGGGCCACGGCGGTCGCGCGACCGATTCCGCGGCCGGCGCCGGTCACGATTGCGACTTTTTGCTCCGCTTCAACCATGATCCTCAGCCATTAGCTGTGTTCGTCACCAAATCCGTAGTCGCGCCGATGATAGCCCGCAAGCACAGCACCAAGCCACGCCGCGTCGTTGCATCAGCGGCATACGGCATCGATAATTATCCTCGATGAATCCACAGGTCTTCCGCGAATACGATATTCGCGGCGTAGTCGAGGACGATTTCGACGACGAATTCGTGAGTAATCTCGGGCGCGCCTACGCGACGCTACTGCTCGAGGCCGGCAAGCGCACGATTACGCTCGGACGCGATTGCCGGCTCACCTCCGACGCGTTGAGCGATTTGTTGATCGAGGGCCTGCTGCCGGCGGGAATCAACGTCGTGGACATTGGGATAGTGCCGACTCCGCTGCTCTATTTCTCGGTGCTGCACTGGCAAATGGACGGCGGCGCGATGATCACCGGGAGCCACAATGCCGCCGAATACAACGGGTTCAAACTCGGCGTCGGGCCGACGACGATCTTCGGCGCGGAAATCCAGCGCCTTAGAGAAATCATACAGACCGGCGCCTTCAAGACCACGGGCACGTCGGGCAAGCTGACGGCGCGGCCGATCGTCGCCGAATATGCGGAATACATCCGGCGCAATATTACGGTGACGCCCGGGATGAAGGTCGCCGTCGACGGCGGCAACGGCTGCGGCGGCGTGGTCGCTGCGCCGTTGATGCGGGCGATGGGGATCGAGACGGTCGAGCTCAATATCGAGATGGACGGGCGTTTCCCCAATCATCATCCGGACCCGACCGTCCCCGAGAATCTGCACGATCTGCAAGCGGTGGTAGCAACGACCGGCGCGCGCGTCGGCATCGCTTATGACGGCGATGCCGATCGCATCGGCGCGATCGATGAAAACGGCCGGATCGTCTGGGGCGACGAACTGCTGATAGCTTTCTCGCGCGCGATCCTAAAGGAGCGGCGCGGCGCGACGATTATCGGCGACGTCAAATGTTCGCGCCGCCTGTTCGAGGATATCGCGGCGCACGGCGGCCGTCCGATCATGTGGAAGACCGGCCATTCGCTAATCAAGAGCAAGCTCAAGCAGGAAAACGCGGCGCTGGCTGGCGAGATGAGCGGACACATATTTTTCAACGATCACTACTACGGCTTTGACGACGCAATCTATGCCTCGTTCCGGCTGCTGGAAATCCTCGGCGACGAAGGACGCGGACTCGGCGCCATCCTGGGCGATTTGCCCCCGACGCAGTTCACGCCGGAAATCCGGCTGGAGTGTCCGGACGAGCGGAAGTTCGAGGTCGTGCGGCAGGCTGCCGAGTTCTTTCGCTCGCGCTACGAGACGATCGAGATCGATGGCGCGCGAGTGAATTTTCCCGGCGGCTGGGGCCTGGTGCGGGCGTCGAACACGCAGCCGGCGCTCGTGATGCGGTTCGAGGCGGACGACGCCGCCCGGCTCGGCGAGATTCGCGCGCTGTTCGAGCAGAAGCTGACTGAGCTGGGGGCGAAGCTCTAATCCCGATGGCGCTTGCCCGCGCTCAGTTGCGCGCGCGGCGGCTTTCGCGCGCGCAGCGTCATCGTTAATGCGCGTGCGCGAACAAGCCGCCGCGCTGATTCTCGCCGGTGGGCGGAGCACCCGCTTCTGGCCGGAAGGACGCGCGCGGCGGCCCAAGCCGCTTTTCGCGCTCAACGGCAAGAGTTCGTTGCTGGCTGACACGATCGCTCGCGTGCAACCGCCGCTCGCGCCAGAGCGGATTTTCGTGCTGGTGGGTGCGGATCATGCGGATCTCTTCAAGCGCGCCGTCAGAGGTCTGATTCCGCCGCGCAACGTGATCGTCGAACCGGAGGCTCGCGGTACTGCGGTTGCAATCGCCTATGGGGCGGCGATGATCGCTCAGCGGCTGCAGGATCAGACCATCATTGCGGCGATGCCCGCCGACCATTACATCCCGCAGACCCGATTGTTTCAGCGAGCGCTCAGCCAGGCGATCGATCTGGCCGCGCGTCCCGATACCGTTGTCGCCATCGGTATCACGCCGACCCGGCCTGAAACCGGTTACGGCTACCAGGCGATCGGACGAGCCGTCGGCGCCGGCTTCCGCGTGACGCACTTCGTCGAGAAGCCGAACCTCGCGACCGCACGCCGCATGATCCGCGCCGGGAAATTTCTCTGGAATAGCGGAATCTACGTGATGAGCGTGGCGACGCTCGGCGGCGAGTTGCAGCAGCATGCTCCGGCGTTGGCCGCGGCGATGCGCCGGTTCGCCATCGGGACGCCCGCTCAGTTGCGCGGCGCGTATCGCGCACTCAAGGTTGATTCGTTCGATCGCGTCGTCGCGGAGCGCAGCCGTAATCTGTTCGGCGTGCACGCGCGCTTTCGCTGGGACGACGTCGGCAGTTGGGAGGGCGTCTGGGAGGCCTTGCGCGGCGGCGCCGACAGCGTCGCAGCGGGGAACGTCCTGATGCTCGACAGCCACGGCGTGTTGGCCCGCGGCGGCAAGCGCCTGATGGTGGTGCTCGGGCTGAGCGACCTGGTCGCGATCGATACTGAGGACGCGATTCTGATCGCGCGGCGCTCGCGCTCGCAGGAGCTGGCGCGGGTTTTCGTGGAGCTTAAGCGGCGGGGGCTGCAGAAATACCTGTGACTTGATCAGGCTTAATCGAGCGCCTGCGGATCGCATTTCAGCGCGAAGCCGCGCAGGAGCGTGAGGCTCTGCTCCTTGCGCGCGACCAGTTCGCGCAGCCGCTCGGCGATTTGCGGGTTCACGCCCTCCCAATCGGCTATTGCGCCATTGAGCGCGCGAACGAGTTCGACCTCGGCGGCAAGATCGGCGCTGAGCCGCGCCCAATTGTTCGATCCGGTATGCGATGGTGCGGCCGGGCGCGCCGGCCAGACGCCGAGGGCCAACAGCAGATCGCGTAAGACGTCAGCGTCCGCGGCTTCAGCCGCCGCCAAGGTTTCCAGCCCTTCCCGGATGCGAGGCAAGCTGCACAAACCGCCGTGCCGTTTGAGACTAGCAGCAAGCCGCTCGCTCTCACCGCCGATGCTCGCGAGGCGTTCCAGCCGCCGCACTGCCGGCGACAGTGAACTGATGAACCGGGCTATGAGTCCCATCGCTCTAGTCGTGCGGCGCAAGTTGCAACGATCGCACGAGAAATGACTCGCGCTTGAAGAAGCCCGCGGTATGCGGCGAATCACCGAGCCGGAGCAGCGCGTAATCGAGATAGTGCCCGAATTCGTGCATCAAGGTGCGAATGAAAGTTTTCGGCTTGACCACCTCATGGCGCTGCGCGGTGCGCATCCAAAGGATTACGAGCGGTCCGCCGGCCGCCCCCGACGAGTATTGGTACGGGTTGGCGGCGACGCGGCCGCGTCCGCGCGGATAGAAGATACCGTGCAGTTCGCCTCGCGCGTCGCGCGGCCGGACATTACGCACCTGGATTTGGATGCGGGGCAGCGTCGCCCGCCGGCACAACTCGTCGATCAGGAGTTGTGCACGCCGCTCGACCAGCGCAGATGCTCCCGCTTCGAGCGCGAGCATCAGCGCTCGCGCGAGCTCGCGCGCCGTGTCCCCCGGGGTGAAATCAAAGCGGTCGATCGCGTCGCTTTTCAGATAGACGCGCTGAGCCCCGACCGTGAGCCGCTGGAACCAAGCGGGAAGCCTCGCCGCCGCTTGCCCGCCGCCTTTTAGCCCTGCTCCCACCGCATTATTATCGTGGAGTTGCGCGGGAGAAAATGCAACTTCCACCGCGCGAAAACGCACAGGGATCAAACCAGATGGAACTGAAAGCGATCGAAGTCAACAAACCCAATCCCGACGTTAACGTGATTATTGGCCAGTCCCACTTCATCAAAACGGTCGAGGATCTCTACGAGGCGATCGTTCAGGCCGTGCCCGGCGTGAAGTTCGGAGTGGCCTTCTGCGAGGCTTCCGGCCCGGCGCTGATTCGCCATACCGGGACCGATCGCGAGCTCGAAGAGGCCGCGGTCGCAACCGCCGGCGAGATCGGCGCCGGCCATGTCTTCGTGGTGATGCTGGGTAATGCGTTTCCGATCAACGTGCTGAATCAGATCAAGAACTTGAGCGAAGTCTGCACGGTGTTTTGCGCGAGCGCGAATGCGCTCAAGGTGATCGTCGCCGAGGAGGCGGGCGCGCGCGGTGTGATGGGCATAATCGACGGCTGCGCTCCCAACGGTGTTGAAGATGCCAGGCAACAATCGGAGCGCCATGCGATGCTGCGGCGCTTCGGCTACAAGCAATAACCGCATTCTTCTCGACTTACCGAACGTCTTTGCCGTGGCTTGGTTAGGCCTCAACCTTGTGCTATATGCGCCGATTGGTGGATATAGGTCGCCGCGACTTGAGGGGGTTGTCGGCGGGCCAAGCTCTGCTTTCGGAGGAGGTTCTCGGGGAACATGGAAAACGGCACGGTTAAATGGTTCAGCCCAAAAAAGGGTTACGGCTTCATCACGCTCAAAGACGGCCAGGAAGTCTTCGTTCACTACACCGCGATCGATGGGCAAGGCTTCCGCTCGCTCGAGCAGGGCGAAGCAGTTGCTTTTGAGGTCGCTGAAGGACCCAAGGGTCTGCAGGCCGCTAAAGTGATGCGCGCATAGGCTCGTCCCGGGCAAATTAAGCCGAGGGCGATCCAGCAGGATCCTTGCACGGTGTTTGCGCCGCCTTGGTTTGAGCGCCAGCCGCGTCTTATTAAGATAGGGCGCGGATGAGCAATGTTGCGCGAGCACCGAAGCTACCGGCGGATTTGCGGGCTGACCATGAGGGTTGGCGCGGAATCGCTGCGATCGGATTTTGCGGGCTGGCGATTCGCCTCTATTTGAGTCTTACCAATTTCTGCATCTCCGGGGATGGCGCAGCTTACCTCGGCTTGGCGGGCGACTTCGCGCGCGGCGAATGGAAAAAACCGCTGGGCGCTATATTTTCGCCGCTCTATCCGCTGCTGGTCGCCGGCCTTCATCGCCTCGTTCCGGATTGGGAGCTGGCCGGCAATCTGGTCTCGGCGATCATGGGTACGGGCGCGATCGTCAGCGTCTATCTGATGACGCGCGCGGCCTTTGCCCGCCGCGATCTCGCGCTTGGCGCGGCAGCATTGACAGCGATTCATCCTGATCTCGCGGCGTATGCGGCGTCGGTGCGAACCGAAGCCGGATACATTTTTCTGACCACGAGCGCGGTCTGGCTGATGCTGATCGCGCGGCGTGAGCAGCGCGTCGCGACCGCGGCGCTGGCGGGAGTGAGCGCCGGACTCGCGTACCTGTATCGGACCGAGGCGATCGGATTAGTTTTTCTGCTGGCGGTATTCCCGCTCGCGGCGGCGTTGGTCTGGCGCGACGAGTCGCTCGCGAAATCGTCGCAACTGGCCGCGGCTTTCGCGCTTGCGGCGCTGACGCTCATCGCGCCCTATGCGATTTTTCTCCATGCCGTAACCGGCCATTGGAGTGTTGGACGCGAGTTCACCGCGGCGATGATGTTCGGGATGGGGAGTGTGGCCCATGACCCGGCGACGTGGCGGCGCCTCGGCTTTTCCCCCGACGCCGCGCCGCTGACGGCGCTGATCGCCAACCCGCGACTCTATTTCGTCAAGGTGCGCGGCGATTTTCTCGTCTCCTGTTACAACTTTGCGCAGGCCGAGGGTCCTGTCGTCATGATCCTGCTCGCCGCCGGCTGGTGGACGCGCGGCTGGAAAATCTTCGCATCCGCGGCCGAGGCGCTCCTCGCCGCGGTGGTCGCTTTCTACTTCTTTGGCTTCACGCTCTCCTATACCGGAGCGCGGTTTATGATTCATTTGATTCCATATACTTTCGGATGGGTGATGCTGGGTCTCGAAACGCTCTCGCTAACGCTTCAGCGAATCTGCGCGAGCCGCAACCTGCGGATGCCACTGGCCGTTCCGGCAGTCATTTTCGCGCTGATTCTGCTCCCGCAAACGCTCTGGCCGATCGGCTATGACATGCGCGGGGTGCGCTATGCCGGCAAGGTGATCGCAAGCCGCGACAATCCCGGCGCAGTGGTCGCGCGCGACGGCCGCGTCGCCTGGTACGCCCACGCCCGCTTCGTCGCGCTGCCGCTAACTCCCGTCCCGAGCCTGTGCGAGTGGCTCGCGGCGCAGAATGGCGCCGCCTATCTGTTAATCGGCAGACGCGACGAAAGGCGTTTTGCAGTCACCTCCAACACCTCGTGCCTCGAGTTCCTCAAACGCTATCCGCGATACGGCGCTGACTACTACGATCTCTACGCGACACGGCGCCG